>CAMOUE010000001.1 GCA_946626265.1 uncultured Eggerthellaceae bacterium
GCCTGGCAACCTCATCGTCACGTGCCGTATCCAGCCGCACGAGTTCTTCGAGCGCGACGGGGACAGCCTCCATGCCCGCGTGAACATATCGATGGTGCAGGCCGCGCTCGGCGCGGAAGTCGAGATAGACGGAATCATGCCCGACGAGAAGGTGAGCGTGAGAATACCCGAAGGCTGCCAGAACGACCAGGTCATCCGCGTGCGCGGAAAGGGCATGCCGAAGTTCCGCAGCGACATGCGCGGCGACATGTTCGTCCATGCGACGGTCACGATCCCGAAGAAGCTCACGAAGAGCCAGCGCGAGCTACTCGAGAAGCTCGCTTCAGAGCTCGGCGAGGATTACGCGAACGCGCGCTCGCCGTTGCAGAAGCTCCGCGACGTCTTCAACTAGAAGCCCGATGTTCGATACGAACTGCACGACGTTTGCGGTCGTGAACCTCGGATGCAAGGTCAACCGCGTCGAGTCGGACGCAATAGCCGCAGCGCTCGGCGCGCAGGGCGCCCGGCGCGTTGGCGAGGAGGATGCCGACCTCATCGTCGTCAACACGTGCACGGTGACCGGCGAAGCCGACAAAAAGACCCGTAAGGCCGTCAGGCACGCTTGCAACGCGAATCCCGATGCGCGCGTAATCGTCACGGGATGCGCGGTGGCGATAGACTCCGATACATATGGACAGCTCGGCGACAACGTCGAGGTCGTCCAGAGGGCGGCCCTCCTCGAGGCGATCGAAGAAGCAGGACGCCATGCGTTGCGGTTCGGCCCCGAATTCAGGACGCGCGTGAACCTGAAGATCCAGGACGGCTGCGACCATGCGTGCACCTACTGCATCGTTCACGTCGCGCGCGGGATCGCGCGAAGCGCCCCTTTCGCGGGCGTCGTGGACGAGGCGCGCGGCTACCTGGCGCGCGGCGCGAAGGAGCTCGTGCTTGCAGGCATAGACCTCGGTTCGTATAGCGATAGCGGAAAGGGACTTGCGCAGCTCGTGACCGCGATTCTCGAAGAGGCCGACAAGGCGAACGCACCGGAAAGCCTGCCCGCGCGCGTGCGCGCGTCGAGCATCGAGCCGCACACGCTCTCGCACGACCTCTTGGACCTGCTCGCGGAAAGCGATGGGAGGCTTTGCCGCCATCTGCACCTTCCGCTCCAGTCGGGAAGCACGAAGGTGCTACGGGAAATGGCGCGGCCCTACGATGCGGAATGGTTCGTCCAGCTCGTCGGCGAAATCAGGAGCAAGGTTCCCTCCATCTCCCTTACGACCGATATCATCGTGGGGTTTCCGGGCGAGACGGAAGACGACTTCGAGCAGACGCTCGAAGTCGCCGAGAAATGCGGTTTCTCGAAAATCCACGTGTTTCCCTATTCAATGCGGCAAGGGACGCCGGCTGCGATGCGCGCCGATCAGGTGGACGCGCAAGTGAAGGCTCAGCGCGCCTCCCGGCTTAGGGAGCTTGCAAGGGAGCTGCGCTCGCGCGATTACGAGGCGAGGCGATTTTCGGACGAGCTCGTGCTCGTCGAGCCGGAACTGGCGATTACCGAAAGCTATCACGAGATAGCGAAGCCGAAGGGCGTGCAGCCCGGCAGCCTGGTCGAAATGACGTTACCTTAAGGGGCAGATGCTACAATGACCGTCATGGATGATGTTACAACGAAAATAAAGGCGCCCGCGTCGATCGACATGGCGCTTGTCGCAGGGCCTTCCGACAGCTTGCTTCGGCTGATCGAAGAGGGCTTCTCGGCGCGCATAACGATGCGCGGGGACGAGATCGAGCTGAGTGGAGACGCGATCGAAGTCGATGCGCTCACGATGCTGTTCAACGACCTCATGGCGAAGGCGAACGACGGCGAGGTACCCGACGAGCATTACGTCAAGCGGCTCATGGCATTGCTCAAGACGGCGGAGATGTCGCCAAAAGCGCTGAGGGACGATATCGTCATGACGTACCGCGGCAAGGCCATCCGTCCCAAGACGGCGGGGCAGAAGCATTTCGTTGACGCGATCCGCAACAACACGATAACGTTCGGGCTCGGCCCCGCAGGAACCGGCAAGACGTTCTTGACATGCGCCATGGCCGTCGGAGCGCTTCAGCGACGCGAGATAGGTCGCATCGTGCTGACGCGGCCCATCGTCGAAGCGGGGGAGAGCCTCGGCTTTTTGCCCGGCACGATGATGGAGAAGGTCGACCCGTACATCAGGCCGCTGTACGATGCCCTGTTCAACATGATGGACGCGTCAAAGGCCACGAAGCTCATCGAGGACGGCACCATCGAGGTGACGCCGCTCGCGTTCATGCGCGGGCGCACGTTCGACGACAGCTTCGTGATCCTCGACGAGGCGCAGAACACGACGCCCGAGCAGATGAAGATGTTCCTCACGAGACTCGGGTTCGGGACGAAAATGGTCGTGACCGGCGACGAGTCGCAATCCGATTCACCGCGGGGGGCGACGGGGCTCGCGAGCGTGCGCGAGACCCTGATGGGCATCGACGATATTGCATTCGTCGATTTGTCGGGCGCCGACGTCGTGCGCCATTCGCTCGTGCAGCGCATCGTCGCCGCATACGACAAGAAACGCTAGGGGGCCTACGTGGACATTCTGGTCAATTACGATTATCGGGCAGACGACGTCAAGGCCGCCATCGACGTCGAACGGTTGGCTGAGCACGTCATTCGCGCCGAGAAGTGCCCCGATTCTACCGAAGTGTCGATAAACTTCGTCACGAACGAGGCGATTCACGAGCTGAATCGCGACTACCGCGGCGTCGACAGGCCAACGGACGTCCTGTCGTTCGAATGCGACGGGTACGACGATGAGATAGCCTACGATTCCGAGGTCGACGAGTCGTTCGAGCTCGGCGACATCGTGGTTGCCCCCGATGTGGCGCAAGGCCAGGCTCCGGAGTACGGCATGACGTTTTCCGACGAGTTGAGCCTGCTCGTCGTACACGGATTGCTGCACCTATGCGGATACGACCATATGGAAGACGACGAGGCCGAAATCATGGAGGCGCGCGAGCGCGAGCTGCTATCCGAGTACTACGGGCGGACGTTCAAACGTTGCGCAGGTGAAGACAGAATCCATGCGTAGCCCGTTTTTGAAATCGTTCCTGTACGCGTTCGAGGGCATATTCGCGTCTGCGCGGGGGAGGAACTTCAAGGTTCAGAGCGCCTTCGCGTTGCTCGCGATCGCGCTCGGCCTCGGGTTTGGTATCGACGCCGCATCGTGGCTCGCGATATTCGTGTGCATCGGATGCGTGCTCGGCGGGGAGTGCTTCAACACGGCGCTCGAATCGGTCGTCGACCTCGTCTCTCCCGGATACCACGACCTTGCCAAGCGAGCGAAGGATTGCGCTGCGGGCGCCGTGCTCGTCATGTCGTTCGCGTCGGTCGCCGTGGCGGCCATTATATTCGTACCGAAACTGTTCGAGTTGCTCGCGTAGGCGTTCGGTGCCGGTTCGGGCAGCTGTGCAAGCGAAGAGGAGATTGCATATATGACGACGTTCGATGGGATGTTCGACGGTTACAAATCGGGTTTCGTGACGTTGGTCGGGCGGCCGAATGCCGGAAAGTCGACGCTGTTGAATGCCGTAATCGGCAAGAAGATCGCGATTACGTCGAACACGGCGCAGACGACGCGCCACCGCTTCAGGGCCGTGAAGACGACCGACAGGTTCCAGCTCGTCATGGTCGACACTCCCGGACTCCACAAGCCACACGACGCGCTCGGCGAGGAGCTCAACACGTCTGCGTTGAAGGCGCTCGAGGACGTCGACGTCATCGCCATGCTCGTCGATTCCTCGAAACCCGTCGGCACGGGCGACGAGTGGGTGGCGAATCAGCTGAAGCGAATCCGCACGAGCAAGATCCTCGTGCTCTCGAAGACGGACCTCGTCGACGAGAAGACGCTTGCCGGGCAGCGCGAGGCGGCATCGGCGCTTTGCGAATGGGACGGGATCGTTACATGCTCGTCCGTGACCGAAGAGGGCGTCGGCGCGTTCGTGGAATCGGTCGTCGAGCTGCTTCCCGAGGGCCCGCAGTGGTTCCCGGCGGATATGGAGACGGACCAACCCGAAGAGGTCGTCGTCGCCGAATTCATACGCGAGAAGATTCTCAGGAGCTTCCGTGACGAGATTCCGCACGCCATCGGCGTGCAAACGGAGGAGATGCATTACTCGCGCAAGAAGGACCTCCATTCGATCCGCGCGATCATATACGTGGAGCACGATAGCCAGAAGGGCATGATAATCGGCAAGAAAGGCGCCGCTATCAAGCGAATAGGCAGCGAAGCGCGCGTGGACCTGGAAAGGATACTCGGCACGCGGGTCTACCTCGACCTGTCGGTAAAGGTGAAGAAGAACTGGCGACGCGACGCGAATCAGATCAGGCGTTTCGGTTACGGGGAAGGCGCGTAGGCTAAAACTTGGAAACGGCCGGACAACGATTCCGAGGAATCTGCGTGCGCGGCGGCGTTGCGCGACCTTTCGAATAAAATGGAGCTGAACCGACGTTAAGGGGCTTCGCATGATATGTCCGAATTGCGATTCCGAAAACAGGGCTGAGGCCAAATACTGCGATCAATGCGGATTCCCGCTTACGGGCGCCATTGCGCGTGCCGCCCAATCGCTCGCAGAAAGCGCGGATGCGGTCGAAGAGCCAGAGCTCGTCGAGTTCGAGGAAGATTCAAAGACGCCCGACGTCGCCGATTCCGAAGACCCCGCAGAGACGCCCGACGCGCCCGTGTCCGATGAACCGGCGGAGACGCCCGACGCGCCCGGGCCTGACGAACCTACAGAGATGATTGACGCCGTCGAGCCCGATGGACCGACGGAGACGATAGACGCCGTAGACCCCCTTGAGGCAACCGGGGCGCTTGACGCGGCCGGGCAATCAAAGGAAGAAGCGGATGCGGCTGGAATCGACTTCGTTCCCGCCGCCGACGAAGACCCGACCGTCCCCTTGGACGACGGGGCAGATGAACCGGCCGACATGCAAGAGACGTCGAAGATCGACCTTGCCGGCTTCGACGTCGAAGGCGGAGCGTTCGGGGAGCGCGTCGTTTCTGGCGGTTTCGCGGCACCGGCATTCGAGAGCCGCGACGGGAACACGATGCAGATGCCGCGTATCGAGGAGAACGCGGCGCCGAAGGCCAAAGAGTACCTCGCGCGCAACGAGAGGCCGAAAAAACGCAGGCGAACGGCAAAGATCGCGGCTATCGTGATTGCATGCGCTGCTGCCTGCGCGGCGATGGCCCTCTTTGCAACGTATCAGTTCGAGCTATGGGGCGGCCGGGCCATCCCGGACGTCGTGGGAATGACCGAGGCCGACGCGAGCGACATGCTCGCCGAGGATGGGTTCAGCGTGCGCACGACTCACGTGAAGTCAGACGGCACGGAGGGCCTCGTTCTCGTAATGGATCCGACGGCTGGAACGCGTGCGGACGAGGGGACCGAGGTCGTCATCCACCTCGCCGCAGCGCGGGTCATTCCCGACGTCAAGGGAAAGAACCAAGACGATGCGGCGGCGATGCTCGAGGAAGAGGGATTCGAGAACGTCGTCATGGAAGACGAGAAATCGGATGAGCCGGAAGACACCGTGCTGTCCGTCGACCCGGAGGTCGGGGAGCGTGCCAAGAGCACACAGCAAGTCACGGTCAAGATCGCCGACCCCTATGTCGTTCCGGAGATTGCCGGCCTCGATTACGACGACGCGGTTGCAGCGGTCGTCAACGCTGGCCTCGCATACGACGTCGCCCGCGTGAATACGGTCGAGTACCAGGAAGGCTACATCATGGGCTCCGAGCCCGTGGCCGGCTCGAAGGTGCCCGGAGGTTCGCTCGTGGTCATCCAGGTCGCGCATGCGCGCGGAACCGAGCTCGTCGACCTCACGTCGGCGTTGCTCGCACCCGGCCAAACGTTCTTCCTGAACGGCCACGACTACGAAATCGAGTCGCTCGATTCGATTGAGTACATCGGAAACGACACGGTGAGCTTCGGGTGTACGGCACGCCCGTTCGCGAGCATACTCGGCGAGACGGTGTACGTGAGCGCACGCCACGTGACGGGAACGGTGACGTGGACGTCGGACAACCAAGTGGCGGGCATTTCGTAGACGCATGGCTGCAAAGACGTCGAAAGCGCGCGCCATCGTCTTGAGGAAGACGAAGCTCGGCGAGAAGGACCTGATAATCACTTTCATAGACGAGTCGGGCTCGTTGAGGCGCGGCGTTGCGAAGGGCGCCCGGAAGCCGGGGGGCTCGTATGCGTCGCGACTCGAGCTGTTCACGGTCGTGGACGTCATGTTCGCGGAGGGCCGCACGCTCGACGTCGTCACCGACGCCAAACGCGCTGTCGATGCGCACGATACGCCGAGCGGCCTCGAGCAGACGACATGTGCCGCTCCTATTGCCGAGCTCATATGCGCCGTTGCACAGGAGGGCCTCACGCATGAGCGACTGTTCGACATGACGGCGCTCTCGTTCTCGACGCTCTCGAAGTGCGAAAGCGACGCATGCCCCGCCGTCACCGCGGCAGCACTGCTCAAAGCGCTGTCGATGGCCGGTTTCAGGCCGAGCTTCGACATGTGCGTCGAGTGCGCATCTCCCATTGCGTACCCGCTCGGAGCAGGACGCGTTCCCCTCTCGTATGCCGACGGGGGCGTCGTATGCGCATCGTGCGCCAAGCCTGCCGACGCGGTGCTCGTTGACGGGCGGACGATCGAATGGGCGAGGGCGCTTCTGTTCTCGACGTTCGCCGACATTGCTGGAATGAACGTCGGCCTGGGAGATTCGTTCGCGGTCCTGCACCTCGTGCGGGAGTGGACGCGCGTGCACGTCGGAAGGACGCTGAAGTCGCTCGAGTTCATGTTCGCGAGCGCCATATGGTGACACCGCATGGCGATGAAGCCTGTCATGTGCGGAAACTGTGATGCGCTTGTCCGAACGGGCCGTGTTCTCTAGAATAGACGGGCTGCGTAAACGCGCAGCGGCTTCTTTCTTAGCTCGCATGGCCACCTCCATGCATGCTCGGATGGAAGGCGAGAAATCCCGTAAGGGCACGAGAAAGGTGAAACAATGGCAGACAAGCTGAGCATCACGAAGGAGCGCACGGCCGAGCTCATCGCGGAGTACGGCAAGGGCGCAAACGATTCCGGAAGTGCCGAGGTGCAGGTCGCTATCCTGACCGAGCGCATCCGCAACCTCACCGAGCATCTCAAGGTTCACAAGAAGGACAACCACACCCGCCGCGGCCTCATGAAGCTGATCGGTCGTCGTCGCGGCCTTCTCAAGTACATCAAGACCCGCGACATCGAAGAGTATCGCGCGCTGGTCAAGAAGCTCGGCATCCGCGACAACATCTAGTGAAGACGAACCCGCGTCAAGCGGGTTCTTTTCAAATGAGTCACTTTGCAGTCAAAGTGACTCATTTCAGTAAAGAGGAAAAAAGAGGAAGTAGAAAAGAACATGGAAAAGATCGTCGAGAAGTTTGAGCTTTACGGCAAGGAGTATCGCCTCGAGACCGGAGAGCTCGCCAAGCAGACGACCGGAGCGGTCCTGGTCGGTCAAGGTGATACGACCGTGCTGGTTACCGCTGTCATCTCGAACCAGGAGAAGGATTACGACTTCTTCCCGCTGACCGTCGACTACATCGAGAAGATGTACGCGGTCGGACGCATCCCCGGCGGCTACCTCAAGCGCGAGGCCCGTCCTTCCGAGAAGGGCACGCTGACCGCGCGCATGATCGACCGCCCCATTCGCCCCGGCTTCGCCGACGGCTTCAAGCGCGAGGTCCATATCGTCGCGACGACGCTTGTCGCCGACCAGGTGAACCCCATCGACAACATCTGCGTCATGGGCGCTTCGGCCGCCCTCATGATCGGCGATGCGCCTTTCGACGGACCGTGCGCATGCGTGCGCGTCGGCCGTGACATGACCACGGGAGACTTCATCTGCAACCCGACGTACGAGGAGCAGGCCAACAGCGACCTCGACCTCATCATCGCGGGAACGACCGACTACATCTCCATGATCGAAGCTGGCGCCAAGGAGATCTCCGAGGAGGACATGCTCGCCGCCATGTCGTTCGGCCAGACGGCGATCGCCGCCTTCTGCGAGGCCCAGCAGCGCTTCCTCGACCGCTGCCAGATCGAGAAGCGCGAGTGGCCCGTCCACGTCGCCGACCCCTCGATTGCGGAGCGCATCGAGCCGTTCGCCGGCGAGATGTCCGCAGCCTTGAAGGATGCCGACAAGCAAGCCCGCATGGGCAAGGTCGAAGATCTCAAGGAGCGCATCAAGGCCGAGAAGTTCACCGAAGATGAGCTCGCAGCCTGGGGTGGCGACATTGCTGCTGAACTCAAGCTGCTCGAGAAGCATGCCATGCGCGCCATGGTCATCGAGACCGGCGAGCGCGCCGACGGGCGCACTCCCGAGGAGATTCGCCCGCTTCACATCGTCCCCGGCTACCTCCCGCGCGTGCATGGCTCCGGCCTGTTCCAGCGTGGTCAGACGCAGGTGCTCTCCATCGCCACGCTCGGCATGCTCAACGAATGGCAGCGCCTCGACACTATCGAGCCCGTCGAGGGCAAGCGCTACATGCACCAGTACAATTTCCCGCCCTACTGCACGGGCGAGGTCGGGCGCATGGGCGCTCCCAAACGTCGCGAAGTGGGCCATGGCGCACTCGCCGAGCGCGCGCTTCTGCCCGTTCTTCCCGACGAAGACGAGTTCCCCTACGCGATTCGCGTGGTCTCCGAGGTCCTCGAGTCTAACGGCTCGTCGTCCATGGCCTCCACGTGCGGTTCCACCCTCGCGCTCATGGACGCGGGCGTGCCCATCAAGGCCCCGGTTTCCGGCATCGCCATGGGCCTCATCAAGGAAGGGGACGACGTCGTCATCCTCTCCGACATCCAGGGCATCGAGGACTTCCTCGGCGACATGGACTTCAAGGTGACGGGTACCGAGAACGGCATCACGGCGCTGCAGATGGACAACAAGGCGCGCGGCCTGTCCGTCGAGATCCTCGCCCGCGCCCTCGAGCAGGCGAAGCGCGGCCGTGCGCATATCCTCAAGGCCATGCTCGACGAGATCGCCGCTCCGCGCGAGCAGCTCTCCGATTACGCTCCGCGCATCGAGACCATTCACATTCCGGTCGACAAGATCCGCGACGTCATCGGTTCGGGCGGCAAGGTCGTGCGAGGCATCCAGGAGGAGACCGGCGCAAGCATCGACATCCAGGAAGACGGCACGATCCACATCGCAGCCGTCCAGGGCACGGCTGGCGAGGCTGCCAAGAAGATGATCCTCGGCATCGTGAAGGAGCCCGAGGCGGGCGAGGAATACGAAGGCGAGGTCGTCGGCATCAAGGACTTCGGCGCTTTCGTCAAGCTCACGCCTGCCAAGGACGGCCTGCTGCACATCTCGCGCGTGGCGAACGGCAGGGTCGGTAAAGTCGAGGACGTGCTCAACCTCGGCGACGTCATCAAGGTAAAGGTCATCGAGGTCGACCCCAAGACCGGCAAGATCTCGCTCGACCGGCTCGACAAGCCGGACGCGCCGGCCGGTTCGGCGCCCAAGCGCAACGACGATGCGAAACCGGGACGCGGCTCCCGTGAGCGCAAGCCCCGTCGTTCGCACGAAGCATAGGTAACGCATTCGAGGCGTTGGGCTTTGATCCGACGCCTCGTTTCATACGAGGAGGAAAACATGATACGGGTTGGCGTTGCGGGGTACGCGGGCCGGATGGGCTCGGCCGTAGTAGATGCGGTTACAGCTGCCGATGACATGCAAGTTGCCTGCGGAATCGATCCCTTCGGGAGCGAGCAGGTGTTTCCGACGTTCAAATCCATTGACGAGGCGCTGGCAAACGCCGAGTTCGACGTGCTCGTAGACTTCACGCAGCCTGATGTCGTAGCCGGAAACGTCGAGAAGGCGCTTTCCGCGGGAAAGGATTGCGTCGTGGGCACGACGGGCCTGTCGAACGACGTACTCGAAGGGCTTGCCGGCAAGGCGGCGGGCGACGCATGCCTCTTCTACGCACCGAACTTCACGACCGGCGCCGTTCTCATGATGCAGTTCGCAAAGGCCGCAGCGCCGTTCTTCCCCGAGGCGGAGGTCATCGAGTTCCACCATGCGCGCAAGAAGGATGCTCCTTCGGGCACGGCCGTGCGTACTGCCCAGATGATCGCGCAGTCCCGCGGCTTCGAGAGCGAAGCGCCCGGCAAGGAGACCGAGATCGAAGGCTGCGAGGGCGCGCGCGGCACGCTCGTCGACGGCGTTCCCGTACATTCCGTGAGGTCGATGGGGTTCGTCGCGACGCAGGAAGTCATATTCGGCTCCATGGGCCAGACGCTCACCATAAAGCACGATTCATGGGACCGCACGTCATACATGCCCGGCGTGCTTCTCGGAATCAGGTCGGTGAAGGAACGCTCGGGCCTTATCGTGGGCCTCGAGCAGTTCATGCTCTAGCGTCCCATAGAGGGCCCTTCGCGCATGCCGGCATGCGCGAAGAGTTCGTGGACAAAACGAATACGCCTGCAGGGCGTGCAATAATTACCTGTGCTGAAAAGCGCGGGCCTGACGCGTCGGCCAAACGCGATGATCGCATGGCCGAGGCGCGTCGGCATGGCTCAATCGATGATGGAAGTGCAGAGGAGCTGACGATGGGTGATCCACGGTTCGGGCGTCTCGTGACGGCTATGGTCACGCCGTTCGACGATAACCTGGATGTCGATTTGAATCGCACGGAAGAGCTTTCCGACCGTCTCGTGAAGGGCGGGACCGACTCGATCATCGTCTGCGGCACTACGGGCGAAAGCCCCACCGTTTCCGCTCCGGATAAGCTGCGGGTAATCGAGGCCGTTGTCCATGTTGTCGGCGGGCGCATCCCGGTGGTCGCGAACGTCGGGAGCAATTGCACGCACGACACGATCGATTTCGCTCGCGAGGCGGACAAACTCGGAGTCGACGGCTTCATGTGCGTCGTCCCGTACTATAACAAGCCGCCGCAGGAGGGGCTGTACCGTCACTTCAAGGCGGTGGCGGAGTCGACCGAGAAGCCGATCATCCTGTACAACATACCGAGTCGCTGCGTCGTCAACATGAAGGCCGAGACGACTCTGCGCCTTGCCAACGAGTGCCGAAACATCGTTGCCGTGAAGGAGGCTTCGGGCGATATCGAGCAGGTCAAGTGCCTCGTCGAAGGTGCACCTGATGGGTTCGGCGTGTATTCGGGCGACGACTCGTTCACGTACGACCTGATGAAAGCAGGCGGTACGGGCGTGGTCTCGACGACGTCGAACGTGGCGCCGGCGAAGATGAAGGCGCTCGTCGAGGCATGCGCTGAGCGCGAATGGCAGCGGGCGTCGGAGCTCAACGAACAGCTCATGCCGCTCATGAAGGGGCTGTTCGCAACGACGAACCCCATCCTCGTGAAGGCCGCGCTCGCGCTATGCGGCTTTAAGGTCGGCGGCGTGAGGCTCCCGCTCGTCGATGCGACCGACGAGCAGGTTCGCTCGCTCGAGGAGACGCTGACCGAAGTCGGCGTTTTGTAAAGACAACGAACGGAACGTCCACAAGGACGACTAGATAGAAAAACAGGCGAAAGCCTCATACGTGTTTGCTTGGAAACGAGGTATTAATGGCAGAGGCAAACGAAAAGACGCCGAGAAGGCGGCATAGCGGAATCGTCGCAGATAACGGCGAAACGGAATCTGCTGCGCAAAAGCAGCAGCGCAAGAACGGTAAGCAGACGAAATCGATCAAGTACGTGACGCTCGAGAAGGAACGGCCGTCCCTCACCCGTGACGGCGCTTCTTCGGAAAAGGGCAGGCAGCGTCAAGGCCAACGCAAGCGCGGTTCCCGGGGCAGGGGCGCATCGAGCGGCGCGAAGATGAACATCATCCCGCTCGGCGGACTCGACGCAATCGGCAAGAACATGACCGTGCTCGAATGCGGGCAGGACATGGTCCTCGACGATGCGGGGCTCATGTTCCCGGACGACGATCATCCGGGCATCGACCTCATCCTGCCCGACTACACGTACGTCCTCGAGCACGCCGACAAGCTGCGCGGCATCGTGATCACCCACGGCCACGAGGACCATACGGGAAGCCTTCCCTACCTTTACAAGGACCTTGACAAGCCCGTGCCGATATACGGCACGAAAATGACGTTGGGCCTCATCGAGGGGAAGTTCGCGGAACATCGCATCAAGAATGCACCGCTCGTGGAGATAAAACCGGGCGACAAGATCGACCTCGGCTGCATATCGGCCGAGTTCTTCTCCGTAAACCACTCAATCCCCGGGTCGGTCGGGATCTTCTTCAGAAGCCCAGCCGGAAACGTGCTGCATACGGGCGACTTCAAGCTCGACCAGACTCCCATCGACGGGGTTCTCACGGACTTCGGCGCCCTTGCGCGGTTCGGCCAGGAGGGCGTCGACCTCATGATGTCCGATTCGACGAACGCGATGAAGACGTCCTTCACCCCGTCGGAGCGCGAGGTCGGCAGGAACCTGAGCAGGATCATCGAGCAGGCGAAAGGCCGCGTCATCATCGCGTCGTTCGCGAGCCACATTCACCGCATGCAGCAAATATGCGATGCCGCAGTTGCCAACGGGCGCAAGGTGGTCGTAACGGGCAGGTCCATGATCCAGAACACCGACATCGCACGTCAGCTGGGTTACCTGAACATCGACGACAAGGACCTCGTCGACGCATACGAGCTCAAGGGCATACCGCCCGAGAAGATCGTCGTCATGTGCACGGGTTCCCAAGGCGAGCCGCTCTCGGCGCTGTCGCGCATTGCAGGCGGTCTTCACAAGACGATTAGCATCGACGAAGGCGATACGGTCATCATTTCCGCGACTCCCGTTCCCGGCAACGAGAAGAAGGTGACGCGCGTCATCAACCTCCTGTCGAAGATCGGGGCGGACGTATACGATAAGTCCCGCGCCATGGTCCACGTGTCTGGCCATGCGGGAGCCGAGGAGCTCAAGCTCGTGCTGTCGATTGCCCAGCCGCGTTCGTTCATGCCGGTGCATGGCGAGTCCACCCATCTGCGCGCCCATGCGCAGCTTGCCGCCGAGACCGGTGTTCCTGACGAGAACATCTTCATATGCGAGAACGGCGAGAGCCTCGTCCTCGACGAGTCGGGCGTGAAGCACGGCGAGCGCGTACAGAGCGGCGTCGTGTTCGTGGACGGCCTGTCTGTGGGCGACACGTCGCAAGACGTCCTCGACGAGCGCGTGACGCTCGGAGCGCAGGGCTTCGCGGCTTTGGCGGCCGCCGTCGACATGACGCGCAGGCAGCTCGTCGGGCACGTTGCCATCGAGATGCACGGTATAACGGGCGGCGACGACTACTACGTCGCCGTGGAAGCCCAGGAAGTCGTCGAGAACGCGCTGAAGAAGCAGCTCGCAAAGGGCGCGACCGAGAAGGAGCTCAAGAAAGTCGGGCGCGATGCGCTGCTCAACTTGCTCTGGGACCGCACGAAGCAGCGGCCGATGGCCGTCGCCTCGATTCTGGAGGTATAGGCTTCGCATCCCGTGACGCCGAGGATGCCGCCTGCAGCGAAACGCGTTGCGGCGCACGATGCGCGAATCATTTCTGTTGAAGAGGGGTTGCTTTACAGTAGCCCCTCTTCGTTGGTATATACTAATTAGATAAACATTACTTAAACGCAGTAAAAAAGGAGCCAGTGTGGCAAGATCGTCATCTGCGAAGAAGACGAGCGCTCAAAAGGCGAATTCGAAACAAGGACAGCAAAGGAAGAAGGCTGCTTCGCCTGCGGAGAAGAGCGGGCGGAAAAGGCCGCAGCAAGCATGCGCCGCAACGAGGCAGCCACTGCTCGACGACGACGCGCATCGGACGATCACCGGCATCGTGTGCGCGGTCGTGGCGCTGGCGCTCGCCCTCATAGTCGCTTGGCCGACGGACGCCGTGCTGGCGTCGTTTCTGTCGCTGGCCCTCAGGCGTGCGCTCGGCATAGGCGCGTACCTGCTCCCGGTATGCCTCATGGTCGTAGCCGCCACGTTCGTCGTGCGCTTCGAATCCGAACGCGTTCCCACGCGCGTGGTGGTCGGCCTCGCGATTCTCTACGTGGCCGTGCTCGTCATGACTGCGCTGTTCACGCCCCATCCGCTCTACGTCGATGGGGGTGTCGCGACCGTTTTCGCTGACGACCAGGTCGTCCTTCACGGAGGATACCTCGGCGCGGGGCCCGCCTGGCTCGGGTTGACGCTGCTCGGGCTGCCCGTGTCGTGCATCGTGACGATAGGCGTCGGCGCGATCGGCCTCGTGGTCATCGGGTTTTCCATCAGGAAGCTTCTCGCAGTCGTTGCCGAGAAGAAGGCCAAGCGCGAACAGCACGAGGAAGAAGTTCTCGGCGTCGCGCTCGAGGAGCCGTACCGGCCCGTTCAACCTGCGAGGAGCGTACGTCAGCGCAAGCCGAGGGCGGTAGACGCGAGTGCGGCGACGCAGGCAATCGGCGCCAAGCCCGCTGCTGCAACGGTTGAGCTCAGTGGCTCCGCGCGTGCGCATTCCGGTCGCATTGACCCTGCTGAGACGGGCAGGGGAAAGACCCAGCAGCTCACGAGGAAGCTTGGAAAGAAAAAGGACGGGTCCCCTTTGCAGGAACCGACGCAATCAACGGCGTCGCTCGAGCCCGCGCTCGCCGTCGCGCCCGAGGACGGTTTCGAGCTGCCCGACATGAAGCTGCTCACGGTCGGGAAGGCTAAGAAGCGCACGAAGGCCGTCGAGAACGAGCTCGAGGAGACCGCGGGACGGCTGCAGCAGACTATGGAAGACTTCGGCATCATGGCAACCGTCGTCGATTGGATCGCCGGTCCGACCGTCACCTTGTTCGAGGTCGACCTTCCTCCGGGCGTGCGCGTAAGCAAGCTCGTCGCGCTCAACGACGACATCGCGCTCGCGCTCGCAGCGCCCGGCGTTCGCATTTTCGCACCGATTCCCGGCACGCACTTCGTCGGAATCGAGGTGCCGAACGCGACGCGCGAGAACGTGTACCTCGGAGACGTGCTCAAGGACGTCAAGGGCGGCCCCCTCGAGATGGCCATAGGCAAGGACGTCGAGGGCAATTCGATCATCTGCGACCTCGCAAAAATGCCGCACCTGCTCATCGGCGGCACGACGGGTTCGGGCAAATCGGTCGGCATCAACGCCATGATCATGTCGATGCTCATGCGCGCGACGCCGTCCCAGGTGCGTTTCATCATGATCGACCCGAAGCGCGTCGAGTTCACGCCCTACAACGGCATTCCTCATCTTTACGTGCCGGTGGTCACCGAGCCCAAGGAGGCGGCGAGCGCGCTGTCGTGGGGAGTCGCCGAGATGGAGAGAAGGCTCAAGGTGTTCTCGAAGGTCGGCGCGCGGAACATCTCCCAATACAACGAGAAGGCGCGCTCGGGCGAGCTCGGCGAGGACGAGACGTCGGAGCTGCCCTACATCGTCATAATCATCGACGAGCTCGCCGACCTCATGATGAACGTCGGGAAGGAAGTCGAGTTCTCGATCAGCAGGATTGCCCAGCTCGCCCGAGCGGCGGGCATCCATTTGATCGTCGCGACGCAAAGGCCGAGCGCCAACGTCGTGACCGGCCTCATCAAGGCGAACATCACGAACAGGATGGCGTTCAACGTCGCATCGGGCCTCGACAGCCGCGTTATTCTCGACGTCTCGGGCGCCGAGAGCCTCATCGGAAACGGCGACCTTCTGCTCTCGAAGCCGGAATTCGCGAAACCCGTGAGGATTCAGGGCTGCTTCGTGTCTCCCGAGGAGATATCGGCCGTAGTCGAGGCGGTCAAGTCGCAAGGCGAGCCCGAATACCATTCGGAGATTTTGAAGACGAACCTGATAACGCTCGGCGACTCCTCGCCGGACGGTTCGGGTGGCAGCGTGAGTGCCGATGACCCGCTTCTGTGGGACGCGGCCGATATCGTCGTCGCCAGCGGGCTTGGGTCGACGTCCAACATACAGCGAAAGCTGAAGGTCGGATACTCGAGGGCTGGCCGTATAATGGACATGCTCGAGGAGAAAGGCGTCGTCGGCCCGCCAAACGGCAGCAAGCCGCGTGACGTGCTTGTCGACGCGTTGGAGCTCGAGACCCTCAAGGCGTTCGAATCGTCTGACGGGAATGATTAAAGGAGTAAACGTGGCTCAAATGACTTCAGGGAAGGTTCTCCGCGAAGCTCGTGAGCGCAAAGGTTACGAGCTGGATACCGTCGCACGGCGGTTGAGGATCAGACCGGATATTCTCCGCGCAATCGAAGCCGGCGATTTCAAGGCGATGCCGCCGCGAGGCTACACCCGCAACATGGTGAACGCCTACGCGAAGCTCTTGGGTTTGAATCCTACCGAAATCGTCAACATGTATCTTGACGAGGTCTATGCCTATCAGGTCGAGAAGGCGCGTGGCAACGCGCCTTCGAGCGGCTTCAGCATGGACCGCGAGTCTATACGCACGCGCGCGAGGAGCCGTGCGATGCGCTACGACGACTGGGAGGAGCCGACGGCCGCCTCCGCGCGTGCGGTGCGCATGCGCGAGGAGGGCGCGGGGTCGAGCTTGCGGCGCGACCTCTACGACGATAGGACGGAGTTCTCCCGCGACGATTACGGCGTGACGCGCGAGCGCACGCTGCGGACGGACCGTTCCGAACGGGATTTCATGAGCCACCATTCGGGATATTCGGCCGACGGGTACGGTTACGACGAGTCGCGCCGAATCAGCAGGCGCAATCGCGATATCATGGTCGGCGAGACGCCCATGCACTACAAGGCTTCGCGCGTTCCGGCTTTCCTGAAGTCCCGCGTTGCGATTGCAATCATCGCGGCCGTGGTCGTGGTCTTGCTGGCTTTGGGCGCATTCGCGCTGTTCGGCAACAAGACGACGAGGGCCGACGACGACGTGTCGCAGCTTCCCGTATCGGGGATCAGCGACACGACGAAGACTGACGACGCCGAGGAGGAGTCGTCTCTCGCCTCCGTCGAGATCGCGCCGACGAGCTCTCGCGTGACGTATTCGGTCAAGTCTGGCGAGGAATGCTATATCGAGACGTACACGGACGGCGGAAAGGCCGAGGGAGAGCAACTCAACGGCCCGGTAGAGAAGAGCATCGAGGTAACGGGAACGTGGACCATCACGACTTGGACGCCGGAGACCATAACGGTCGCCGTGGACGGCGACGTCGTGAAACTCGAGACGTCGGAGAAATACGGCGGCATGGCTGCCTACACCGTCGATTTCGCAAAGATACTCGAAACGTGGAAAGAGACGCATTCATCGAAGGAGGAACGCCGCTCGGCAGCCGTGGCCGCCGCCAACGGCACTGCGTCCGACAGCGCCGCGTCCGCGTCGACGAGCACTACGACGACGCAGAGCGAATCGTCCACGACGGGCGACGGCACTCAGGGCGCCGAAAGCGAAACCACGCAGCAAAACGACGAGGGTTACGTAGGCGACGGCACGTATACGGACAACGGATACGGGACGTACGACAACGGCAACGGTTACTACGAGGGCAACGGCTACCAGGGCTACACCGACTACGGCAACGGCACGTACGACCAGCAATACACGTACTACGACGACGGTAGCGGTTACCAGGGCTACACCGATTACGGTGACGGCTCCGGCTACCAGGGCTACACCGATTACGGTGACGGCACGTACTACGAAGAGACGCCCGCCTACGATGGCGGAGGCGATTATGTGGCGGAAGGCGATGGAAGCGGCGCGTAAGCCGTTAGGGAACAGGAGACACAATGGCGAAGGAATCGAGTTTCGACGTCGTATCGACGGTCGACATGCAAGAAGTTGACAACGCGTTTCAGCAGGCCAAAAAGGAACTGACCCAGCGCTACGACCTTAAAGGGTCGGGCGCGACGATCGCTTTGGACAAGTCTGCTAGGAAGTTCACGGTAAAGGCGCCGAGCGATTTCGTGGCAGGTCAGGTTGTCGACATCATCAGCTCCAAGCTCATAAAGAGGAAAGTCGACATCACTGCGGTGAAATGGGGCGCATCGCAAGCTGCGGCAGGTCAGTCCGTCGTTAAGAACGGCGATATCATCGAAGGGATAGACCGCGACACCGCCGGTGCTATCAACAAGGACATCAAGGCGTTGAAGTTGAAGGTGAAAGTCCAGATAGAAGGCGACCATTTGCGTGTGAGCTCCTCGTCGATCGATACGCTTCAGGAGGTAATCGGCTTCCTGAAGGGCCAAGACTACGGCCAGCCCCTCCAGTACGTGAACTACCGCTAGGAATCAGATGGCAGAGCAAAGCAAAACCGGGAAGAGCGTCGCGTTCGTCACGCTCGGCTGCGCGAAGAACGAAGTCGATTCGGAAGCGATGCTCTCTCGGCTTCTCGCGGCTGGTTACGAAGAGGCCGTGAGCGCCGAGGAAGCGGACGTCGTCATCGTGAACACGTGCTCGTTCATTCAGGCTGCTACCGAGGAGAGCATAGACGCGATTCTCGAGGTGGCGGGTTTCGATTCGGTCGTCTCTGGCGAAGCGCATCTCGTCGTCGCCGGTTGCATGCCTGCGCGCTACGGCGACGATCTTGCCGATGAGCTCGTTGAAGCGAGCGATTTCGTGCCTTGCGCCGACGAGGGGTCGATCGTAGAAACCGTCGACAACCTCTGCGGTATCGACAGAATCGCAGGAGAGCGTAGGGCGATTCGTTCGAGTCGCGGTGTCCATTCGGGCGTTTCTGCTTACGTGAAGATATCCGACGGATGTGACAGGTTCTGCGCTTACTGCACGATACCCTATATCAGGGGGCGTTACCACTCGTTCACCGAAAACGAAATAGACTCCGAGGTGCAGCAGCTCGTCGATTCCGGAACTCGCGAGATCGTGCTCATCGCTCAGGATACCGGGCGATGGGGGCAGGATTTCGACGAGCCGTCATCTCTTGCAGACCTTCTAAGCCGTCTTTCCGAGAAGTACCCGGATACGTGGTTCCGCGTCATGTACATTCAGCCCGAAGGCGTGACCGACGAGCTCATCGAGGCTGTTCGGGTGCACGATAACGTATGCAGCTACTTCGACATACCGTTCCAGCACTGCAATGCGGACATCCTGAAGAGCATGAACCGAAAAGGGGACGCGAAGGGCTTCCTCTCGTTGGTCGGCAAGATTCGCGAGAGGATTCCCGATGTGACGCTGAGGACGACGCTCATAGCCGGATACCCGGGCGAGACCGACGAGCAGTTCGAAGAGCTTTGCGATTTCGTCGAAGATGCGGACTTGGATTACGTCGGCGTGTTCGCCTACTCGCGTGAAGAGGGAACAAGGGCTTTCGGCCTTCCCGATCAGGTGGATGACGACGAGAAGCTGCATCGCGCCCAGGCGATCCGGGACCTTGCTGACTCGCTGAGCACCCAGCGCGTCTCCAGGCGCGTCGGGCAACGCATCGACGTGCTCGTATGCGGCGAAGAGGAAGACGGCCAGCTGTTCGGCCGCGCCAAATGCCAAGCGCCCGACGTCGACGGTGTCACGTATGTGAACGAGGGCTCGATCGGGAACATCGTGACGGTGTTAGTGGAAGACACGCTCGCATACGAGATGGAAGGTTCGGTGCTCTCGTGAGCGAAGAGGGCAATAAGCAGTCCATCTGGACTATTTCTAACGTCATAACCATAACGCGCATACTTCTCGTGCCGGCTTTCGTCGCCGCGTTGCTGTGCCCTTGGCCCGATTGGTTCAACATACCCCAGATGGGCGAGGGTATCAGGCGCATTACCGCCGCAGTCATCTTCGTGCTGATATCGTGCACCGACTGGCTCGACGGATACCTTGCGAGAAGGCTCGGCCAGGTTACCGATTTCGGCAAGTTCATGGACCCGCTGGCGGACAAGATCCTCGTCGCCGCCGCGCTCATCGCTCTCGTCGAGCTCGGCTCCCTTCCGACATGGGTCGTTCTGATAATACTCGCACGCGAGTTCATCGTGTCGGGGGTTCGCATGATGGCGGCAACGCAAGGGATCGTCATCGCCGCAAGCTGGCTCGGCAAGTTCAAGACCGTGTTCCAAATGATCGCGATCGTGCTCTTCACGTTGAAGGTGTCCAGTTTCGTTGAGGGCCTCGCCCCTGAGGTCGACCGAGCGCTCTACATCTTCAGCTGGATCATCATGGTCATCGCGCTCGGGCTCACCGTCGCCTCTATGATCGATTACCTCGTGAAGGCTAAAGAAGTTATCGGATTGGGCGATGCGCAAGAACGAATCGTCGAGAATTCAATAGACGCTGCGGCCGAACAGGCCATTGCCAAGGCATTGCGCGCAGGCGTCACCGTGGCGGCTGCCGAAAGCCTTACGGGCGGCTTGATAGGCTCGTCGCTGTGCGGAGTGCCGGGCGCTTCGGCGGCTTACGTCGGCGGTGCCGTGACGTACGTGAATCCCGTCAAGGAGAAGATGCTCGGCGTGGAGGCGCGCGTGCTCGACACCGACGGTGCCGTATCGGAAGCATGCGCATGCCAGATGGCCGCGGGCATGAGGAAGGCTGTCGGCTGCGATATCGCCGTTTCGGCTACCGGCATCGCCGGCCCGACAGGCGCCGAACCGGGAAAGCCCGTGGGAACGGTGTGGATCGGCGTTGCTTCCGAAAGGGGATCGCGTGCCGTCGAGCATCATTTCGACGGCGACCGCGCCATCGTGCGCGAGAAGGCCGCAAGAGCCGCTCTGGAAATCATGGCTGAAGAAATCGACAGGTGCTCGCGCATATAGGCAAGCTATTGGAAGGCGATTGGCCAACTGCGCCGTACTGTGTTGCAATCTTGGCAATTTCAATGCAATTGCATACTAGGATTGGGAACGATAGCTGCAATATCTGCAAGATATTGTATGCTCTGCAAATTCGTGTATCTATATTGACAGCAAACATATGTTCGTGAATAATGGCCTTAGCTGAAAGAGAGAAGGTAGCATGAACGCAGATAAAGAGACTACGCTCAAACTCACGACCGACCAGATCGAGTCTAAATTCGGAAAAGGCGCCATCATGAAATTCGGCGATGGCGGCAAGGACCTTACCGTCGAGGCCATTCCCACCGGTTCGCTCGCGCTCGACGCCGCGCTCGGTATAGGAGGCGTTCCCCGCGGCCGCATCGTGGAGATCTACGGCCCGGAGTCGAGCGGCAAGACGACGCTCGCCCTCCAGATCCTCGCCGAGTCGCAAGCGCTCGGGGGAATAGTCGCATTCATCGACGCTGAGCATGCGCTCGACCCCGTCTATGCCGCGCGTCTGGGCGTCGATATCGACGAGGTGCTCATATCGCAGCCCGACACGGGCGAGCAGGCGCTCGAGATCTGCGACATGCTCGTGAGGTCTGGGGCAATCGACTGCATAGTCATCGACTCGGTTGCCGCGCTCGTCCCTCGGGCGGAAATCGAGGGCGAAATCGGTGACACGACGGTCGGTCTGCAAGCGCGACTCATGTCCCAGGCGCTTCGAAAGCTTGCTGGTTCGCTATCGAAATCGAACACGACCTGCATATTCATCAACCAGCTCCGCGAGAAGATCGGCATCATGTTCGGCAATCCGGAGACGACGACCGGCGGGCGGGCCCTCAAGTTCTTCTCGAGCGTGAGAATCGACATTCGGCGCATCGATTCGATCAAGGTCAATGGCGAAGTCGTCGGAAACCGCGTCAGGGCCAAGGTCGTCAAGAACAAGGTCGCTCCTCCGTTCAAGCAAGCGGAATTCGACCTCATGTATGGGCGCGGCATCTCCAAGGAAGGCTGCATCATTGACATGGCGGTCGAGGCCGGCGTCGCGAAGAAGAGCGGTGCCTGGTACACTTATGGAGAGCAACGGCTCGGTCAAGGGCGCGAGGCTGCGAAGCAGACGCTCGTCGACAACCCGGAGACGCGCGACGAGCTCGAGCGCAAGGTGCGCGAATTCTACGACATACCGATCATCGAGCGTTCGGAGGAGGACGCCGACAGCGTCACGCCCGTTGCCAAGCCCACGAAGAAGCGGTAGATGGGCACCTCCGATGCGCTCGCGGAGCTCAGGGCGCGCATTAGGTCGATTGAGAGCGGTGCCTCGAAGGGCCATTCCGAACGCCGCTATGGCGAGACGCTCACCTTCGAGTCGCATGCAAGCGTAGGCAGCTGCGATGGGCCTGCGGCCCTTGCGAGCGAACCGGAGCCCGACGAAGTCTCGAAGGCGCTGAAGAGGATTCTCGCACTCGTGAATGTGAGCGAGAAGTCGAGCGTGCAAGTTCGCAGAAAACTCGAATCGCTCGACTTCGAACACGACGTCATCGAGGAGGCGCTTTCGCGGGCTGTATCCTACGGATACGTGAGCGACGAGCGCTTCGCATGTTCGCTTGTAAGGAGCCGGCTTTCGCAAGGCAGGGGAGAGGACGGCATACGCCGCGAGCTTCTCGAGCATGGCATCGAAATCGACGACGTCCCGGGTTGGCCGTACGACTTCGATTTCGATTCGTCGGATGAAGCCGCACGGGCATACGATTTCATATGCAAGCATCCGAGCCGGTCGAAGAACGCACGCGAGGGAGCGTACCGCAAGCTCGTGCAGAAGGGCTACAGCTCGTCGGCGGCATCGGAGGCTGCCCGAAAATGGGCCGCCGAGCAATGATCAAGCTGCGGTCAATGGATCATCGTTGGCGTTATCGTTCGCAGGGCGATGTTTTTATGACGAAATGGCAATAGCTGAAACGAATAGGCGCTACAACACCTAATATAGATATGTATGGGAATACGAACCCGCAAGGGTGTTTATATAGCCATCTGAATATTGACACCACTCGTGAGAGAGATTCTCATGCCGTGACGTATGTGCACGGCTATTTGGCATATTCACGTTAAAGAAAGGGGAAGCGATGTCCGCAGTAGTTTATGCGATCATCGGCGCCATAGTAGGCATAGCCCTTGGTTTCGTCATCGCTCGTTACGTTGTTAACGCAGCTGCTAAGCGCAAGGAAGCCGAGGCCGAGAACATCGTAGCCGACGCGAAGAGGCAAGCGGAGACAATCAAGAAGGAAGCCGAGGTCGAGGCCAAGGATGAAGCTCTCAAGCTGAAGGCCGAGATCGAGAGCGAGCGCAAGGAACGCCAGCGCGAGGTCCGCGAGGCGGAGCACCGCGTACAGCAGAGGGAGGAATCGCTCGACCGCAGGACCGACTCCCTCGACCAGCGCGAACACCAGATTTCATCGCTTCAGGGCCAGGTCGAGCGTCGCCAGCGCGATCTGAACGAAGCCGAGAAGGAGATGAACCGCCGTCTCGTGAGCGTCGCCGGCATGTCCGCCGAAGAGGCGAAGGCCGAGCTGCTCGACACGCTCAAAGATGAAGTGACGCGCGAGAGCGCGGCGATAATCCGCGATTCAGAGGCGCGCACGAAGGCCGAGGCCGACAAGACGGCGCGGTCGATTCTCAGCCAGGCGATGCAGCGCATTGCCTCCGAGCATACGATCGAGAACACGGTGTCTTCGATCCAGATTCCCTCCGACGACTTGAAGGGAAGGATCATCGGCCGCGAGGGCCGCAACATCCGCTCGTTCGAGCAGATAACCGGCACGAACCTCATCATCGACGACACTCCCGAATGCGTGACCATCTCGTGCTTCGACCCGGTCCGTCGCGAGATCGGTCGCGTGACCATGGAAAACCTCATCGCCGATGGACGTATCCATCCCGCGCGGATCGAGGAGATGTTCGCGAAGGCCGAGAAGCTCGTGAACCAGCGCGTCCAGGAGGCGGGCGAGCAAGCTGCCTTCGACACGGGCATCCACGACATGGATCCCGAGCTTGTCAGGACCCTCGGTCGCTTGCGCTACCGCACATCATACGGCCAGAACGTGCTGAACCACTCCCTCGAAGTCGCTTACCTGTGCGGCGTCATGGCGAGTGAGCTCGGGCTCGATCCCGTCCCCGCGAAGCGTGCCGGCCTCCTGCACGACATCGGCAAGGCGATCGACCGAGAGGTCGAAGGCAACCATGCCGTCATCGGCGCAGATCTTGCCCGCAGGTTCGGCGAGTCCGCGCATATCGTCCACGCTATCGAAGCGCATCACAACGACATCGAGCCAAACAGCGTCATCGACGTGCTCGTCCAAGCGGCCGACGCCGTTTCGGCTGCGCGTCCCGGCGCGCGTAAGGAGACGCTCGACGCCTACATCAAGCGTCTCGAGAAACTCGAGGAAATCGCGATGTCCTACGAGGGCGTCGAGCGCACCTACGCCATTCAAGCCGGGCGCGAGGTCCGCGTCATGGTCGAGCCCGAAAAGGTCGACGAGGCCACGACGGTCGTTCTCGCTCATGACATCGCCAACCGCATCGAGAACGAGCTGCAGTACCCGGGCCAGGTGAAGGTCGTCGTTATCCGCGAGAGCCGCGCTATCGGCATCGCAAAATAGCCTATGGGCGAACGGTCGCTCGCAGAATTCGTCAGCGCGGTCAGAGATTCAAGCCACCTCCGAGTCGAGCAGGACTTCGGGGGTGGCTTCGTTCGCCTGCAAGTATCGGAAGCCGAGCGCAGGCAAGCGGCGCAGGATATAAAATGCTCGGAGGACATCGTCCTCGAGCTGCTTCGAAACTCCCGTGATGCACATGCCCGCTCGATTTTCATCGCCTCGTGCAAGGAGGGGACGAACCGCCTCTTCACGGTCCTCGACGACGGCGACGGCATACCTGCCCCCATGCACGACCTCGTTTTCGAGCCGCGTGTGACATCGAAACTCGACACGTCGCACAAGGATGCATGGGGCATGCACGGGCGTGGCATGGCGCTGTATTCGATCTCCGAGAACGCCACGAGCGCACGGGTCGTATCTTCGAGCCCGGAGCTCGGCTGCTCTATATCGGTCGTATCGGACGTGGGACGACTCGCGGAGAAGGCGGATCAGTCGAGCTTTCCGACGTTCACCATCATCGACGGCGTCGTGCGTGTGCGCGGCCCCAGGAACATCGTCAGGACGGTATGCGAGTTCGCGATTGAGGAGCGCGCTCAGTGCAGCGTCTACATCGGCTCGCCGGTTGAGATCGCGTGCTCGATGTACGAGACGGGAAAGAACACGCTCGCCCCGATCGAGCGGGTGTTCTGCGAAGACGCCGAGGCGCTCCCCGTGACGAAACGCCTCGCCACGGCGGGCGACCCGAAGACGTTCGCCGATATCGCCGAGTCGGTCGGGCTCGACATCTCGGAAAGGTCCGCAAGGCGCATACTCGACGGCGAGGTGATCGCCGCTGCGCCGATACTCGAGCGCGTGGAGATAGCCAGCGGCGATGCAGGCTCTTCTCGGAAAGCGAAAAAGGCCCGAGCGCAGCTCTCGAACGCGATTAGGCTCGACCGTGCCTCCGTGGAGGAGTTCAAGGCCTCAGCCAAACGCGATTTCGCGGGGATTGCCGAAAGCCATTACCTCGAGCCCGACGTCGACGTCGCAGCGCGCGTCGTCTCGGGGAGGCTCGTCGTGTCGATACCGCTCGTTCCGAAAGAGTGATCTTGTGGTGCATGTGTGGCTTTCGACGCTCGACGGGCGGCGAAGTGTCAAAAAGTTGAAGTAATAGGACTATTACCTTAAAATTAAGTGTCAAATAATCCAACGAATAGCATATCGAACGTAATACGATCGAGCTTGAAACGCAAACGGAAAAGGGAATGGTATGCAGAACAGCGAGCAGTACCAAAACGTCAATTGCCTGAAGGTGTCATCGAAGTCGTCACCCGCTTCGGTGGCGGGCGCAATCGCGGGCATGGTCAAGGACGGCGTGCCCGTCGAGATGCAGGCAGTAGGCGCAGGCGCTGTGAATCAGGCCATAAAGGCAATTGCCATCTCCCGCGGTTTTCTTTCGCCGGTAGGCATCGAAATCGCATGCATCCCCTCGTTTGCCGACATCATCATCGACGGCGAGTATCGCACCGCCATCCATTTCGCCATAAAGGCGCAGTACCTCAAGGGCACGACGGGCGTAGACGAATACGACTCCGCGCTTGGCTAGTGGTCACTGATGATTGGAGCACCCCATTCCCTCATGGGTCTGACGTTCTTCGTGCAGACGTACGGATGTCAGATGAACAAGCACGACTCCGAGCGTGTCGTCGGAATGCTCGAGAATCTCGGAGCCGTATCGGTCGAGAGCATGGAAGAGGCGGACATCGTCGTCTTCATGACGTGCTGCGTCAGGGAAGCGGCGGATATCCGCTTGCTCGGGCAGGCGTCTTCGATTAAAAACATGCGCTTGAGGAGCGGGTCGCCCCTCGACAAGCGCATGATAGCGATAGGCGGGTGCATAGGGCAACGTGACGGCGAGAAGCTGTTCGACGAGCTTCCACATCTCGACGTCGTGTTCGGAACGAACAACCTTTCCTCGTTGCCGGGGCTGCTCGAGGACGTGCTCGAGAACGGAAGGCACCGTATCGAGACGGTCGAGGAATCGACGTTGTTCCCGAACGACTTGCCGACGGTCCGCGAACACGCATGGGCCGCCTGGCTTCCCATCGCCATCGGCTGCAACAATTTCTGCACGTACTGCATCGTCCCGTATGTCCGCGGGCGCGAGAAGTCCCGCTCTTTCGACGATATCGTTGCAGAGGCGCGGCGATATGTCGAAAGCGGCGTGAAGGAGATCACGCTGCTCGGGCAGAACGTGAACTCGTACGGCAGGGACCTGTACGGGAAACCCCGCTTCGGGGACGTCATCGAGGCGGTCGCGCAGACGGGCGTCGAGCGCCTGCGGTTCGCAACAAGCCACCCGAAAGACCTGACCGACGAGGTAATCGCTAAATTCGCCACTGTCGATTGCCTCATGCCGGCCCTTCACCTGCCTGCCCAATCGGGGTCGAACAGGATCCTGAAGGAAATGCACCGCGTGTACACGATCGAGCATTACCGTGCGCTCATCGACAAGCTCAGGGATGCCAGGCCCGGCATTTCGCTATCGACCGACATCATCGTCGGCTTCCCCGGCGAGACGGAGGACGATTTCGAGCAGACTTACAAGCTCATCGAGGAAGTGGGCTACTCGCAGGTTTTCACGTTCATATACTCGAAGCGCGAGGGAACGCCGGCTGCAAAGCTCGTCGACGACACGCCGCGCGTGGTCATTCAGGAGCGCTTCGACCGGTTGCGCACGGTCGTCGAGCGCGGCGCATACGAATACAACCAGCTCTCGCTCGGAAAGACCGTTCCCGTGCTATTCGAGGGGTCCTCGAAGAAGCAATCCGGAATCGCGACGGGCAGGAGCCCCGAGAACATAACGGTGCATGCGCCGCTTCCGGAGGGCATGCGTATAGACGATCTGATCGGAACGACGCGTAACGTGACGGTTGACCGCGCTCGTACCTGGTATCTGAGCGGGACGATCGCCGGCGCATGATGGTGGGACCATGCCCCTCGAGCTCTCGAAACCCGTCATTGCGATTGTCGGCCCGACGGCATCGGGCAAGTCAGACGTTGCCCAGCTCGTCGCGCAATCCGTAGGCGGAGCCGTCGTCAGCGCCGACTCCATGCAGATTTACCGCGGCATGGACATCGGAACGGGCAAGGTGTTGCCCGGGGAGCGTCTCGTGCAACATTACGGAATAGACCTCGTCGACCCGGGTGAGCCGTACTCTGCAGCGCTCTTCCAGGAATACGCGCGTACGTGCTTCGCGATGCTCGACGACCTGGGCGAGGTTTCAGTTCTGTGCGGAGGTACCGGATTCTACGTGCGCGCCGCCATCGACGAATATGATTTCCCACGTGGCGAGCAGGTGGGAAACAAGCTGCGCGACGAGTTGAACGCCTTCGCGCGGGACCGGGGCGCCCACGCGCTTTGGGCGCGGCTTAGGGATGTCGACCCTGCGAGTGCGTCGATAATTCCCGAAAACGACGTCAAGCGCGTCGTGCGCGCATTCGAGCTCATTGAGGAAGGTACGACGTACGCCTCCCAGAAAGAACGGCTCGCATCGATTCCGCAGGCGGTTCCCTGCCTGCTATTCGGACTGGCCGTCGATCCCGATATCCTACGCGAGCGCATCGACGCGCGCGTCGACCGCATGGTGGAGAACGGCCTCGTGCAAGAAGTCGAAGGGCTCCTCGAGGCCGGCTTCAGGCGGGGCGTAACCGCGCCGCAGGCTATCGGGTACAAGGAGATCGTGTCTTACCTCGACGGGGAACGCTCTCTCGACGACGCCGTGTCGTGCATCAAGACGGCGACGCATCGCTATGCGAAACGCCAACGGACGTGGTTTCGGAAAGACAAGAGGATCGCGTGGATCGATGCAGACGATTTCGATGCGGATGCTATAGCGGGACGCGTCGTCGACCTCGCGCGCGCAAGCCTTCGGCAGCAGGGTACGAGCTCCGCGAAATGCCAGGCAAAGCCTGCAAGATAGCATATGCCGTGTAAACCGACATGCTGGCATATCGGTGTTTTTGACGAAATGATGCCGAGGGTGAAGTGTTTGCATGGAATGGGCATGACGGCACGAGCGTCATTCGAATGTCAGATAAAATTAAGGTTCAATGACTACGAGCTTTTTGAGGACGGATTGGATACGTGTCGGACTCGCGGGAGAACATAACGACGCAGAGCGCGGGAGACGAACAGGTGCTCGACCGCGTGTTGACCGTCCCCAACGTAATATCGACGATACGGCTCATCATGGCCCCGATAGCGCTTGTCGTGTTCCTCTCGGGAAACGACGTCGCGGGCGCCATCCTCTTCGGGATCGTTGCTGCGACGGATTGCCTCGATGGGCAAATCGCGCGGCGCACGAATACGGTATCGCGGCTCGGCCGGCTGCTCGACCCGACGGTCGACCGCGTGCTTATGGTGTGCGCCGTCGTGGGCTTGCTCGTCGTCGGCAGATTGCCGCTCTGGATCGTCGTGCTCGTCATCGCGCGCGATATCTTGCTCGTCGTGGGCGGCTCGTTCCTGTTGAGACGGTATTCGATACGAATTCCTGTCATATATCCGGGGAAAGTCGCTACGACGTTCTTGTTCGTCGGGATGGCCGGCCTCATGCTCAACATGCCCCAGCTGGCTGGTCTCGGGCTCTGCGACTTCGCCTGGCTGCCAGGCTTCAACGGCGAAGCTTGTTCATGGGGTATCTGGGCAATTTACATTGGAATGTGCATTGGGCTGTTCACGACTGTTTATTATGTTCGAAAAGGCTTTTCTGAGCTGAAGAGCGCTCTCGGAAGATAGAGGACATGGCGAATAACAACAACAACGAATCCCGCCGCTCGGGGGGTACGGTCAACCGCGGGAAATCGGGTAGACGTTCCATGGGGGCCCATGGGAAGACTCCCGCAAAGAACGAGGGCGCCTCAATTGCCGAGAAGATTTCCGGCATCGTAGAAAACTTCAAACCCCACGAGAAGTCCGCGAAGGCTTCTCACGGCAAAAGCCGTAAGGTGTCGGAAGACCCGAAGTCCGCCGGCGATGCGATTGCCGGCGTTGGGAACTTCTTCACCGAAGCAGGCATCTGGATTCTGTCGAACCGCGTGGCCACGATCGTTGCCGGAGCGCTCATCGTCATAGCGCTCGGAGGAATAGTCGACGGAATTGCGCACTGGGGCAGGGCATACGACAACGTCACGGTAAACGGCGTGAGCGTCGGCGGGATGACGAAAGAGGAAATCGTCTCGTCCATCCAGGAATCAACGGGTAACACCGCGTCGAACACGAAGATCACGATCACGCTGCCGGCCGAGTATCGCTCGAGCTCCGCGGCCGAGGAGGCGCCGGAAGAAGAAACGGCGCAAGCGAGCGACGAGGCCGCCGAACCCGAATCATCCGAGGAGGGCGAGGCCGAATCCTCCGACGAAGCGTCTCAAGACGGCGAGGGCGAGGGCAACGCGAATGCGGAAGAGGACAACTACAATCGCACCTCTTGGGACACGAGCATGCAGCAGCTCGGAGCGACGATTCCCGCCGAGACGATAGCAGACGAGGCGCTGAGCGTCGGGCGCCGCGCCGACGGCGGGCCGCTGCAGCGTTTCGGCCTGTTCTTCGTCGGCGAGGACGTCCCGGTGTCGATCGACGTTCCCGAAGACGCCGTCGAGAAGCTGTCGACGAAGATCGACAAGTCGATCGGCCAGGACCGGGTCGACGCAAACGTCTACGTCAACAACGGCAAAGCCGAGATTGTCCCCGGCAAGGACGGCAAGGCCGTCGACAGGCAGCAGCTCACTGAAGCCTTGAGCAGTGCCCTTATGTCGGGGGAGAGCACGACGACGTTCGACGCGCCCGTGACCGACGCGCATTCGAGGATCACGACCGAGCAGGCGCAGCAGGCCTGCGAGCAGATCAACAGGGCGATTGCCGCTGGCGCGACGTTCACCTACGACGGCAAATCCTGGACCGCGAAGCCGGCGGAGCTCGGTGATTGGACCTACCTCGAGACCGTCGAGGACGAGGGCGGTTACAAGCTGCATATCTATATCGACGAGGACATCGCGACGAAGGCGATCGTCAAGGGCGTGAACGCCACGATCAAGTCGGACAAGATAAAGGTAACGTTCGAGGGGTCGGGCGAGGACATCACGGTCCATACGCAGGGCGACACGTCCATTCCCGAAGTGCCGCAAACCGTGGCTGAGCTCGACGAAGCGCTTTACGGCGAGAACGGCCGCGCATGGGCGGCGACGGAGGAGAAAGAGCCGATCAAGCTCGACGTGAACGCATCGACGGCGCCCGAGACCCTGTCCGTCGAGCAGGCGGAGGACCTCGGCATCATCACGGTCATCGGCGAGTACACGACCGAGTTCTCGAACTACGAGGGAACCGAGAACCGTAACCACAACATCAAGCTCGTGGCGGACATCATCGACGGTTCGGTTGCGCGGGCCGACGGCGGCGTCTGGTCGTTCAACGAGCAGACGGGCGACACGACGAAAGACCCCCCGTTCGCCTCGGCGGGCTCGATCATCGACGGCAGGCACGTCGACTCGATCGGCGGGGGCATCTGCCAGGTCGCGACCACGGTATTCAACGCCGTGTACGAGGCTGGACTCGACATCGTCGAACGGCACAACCATTCGTACTACATCGCGAATTACCCGACCGGTCGAGACGTCGGCGTGAGTTACGGCGAAATGGAGTTCAAGTGGAAGAACAGCCTGCCTAACGATGTGCTGTTGAAGACGTCGTACACGGACACGTCCGTGACGGCGAAGCTCTACAGCGTCGCGACGGGATACCAGGTGACGTCCGAGACCGGTGAATGGGAAAAAGGCGCGAAGTACGGCGTCGAGTTCGTAGAGGACAGCTCGCTCGCCCCGGGCTCGTCGTATGTCGAGACGGCCGGTGAGGATGGGAGCAGCATCACGGTCAAGAGGACCGTGAAGGACTCGAGCGGCAAGATAATATCCGAGCAGCAGTTCGACTCGGTGTACTGGGCCCAGAACGAGGTGATCGCCATCGGTCCGGGTACCGACACGTCCGGAATGGGTCGGACCGATTCCGGATCCACGGTCGAAGTCCGACCGGAAGAGGAGACGTACACGACCGTGCAGACCGATGTGACGGGCGAACAGGCGACGACGTACGTCGAGGACACCGGGACGTATTACGAGGATACGAGCGCCTACGGTTACGATGACGCGAGCGGTTTGTACGACGACGGCGCGTACGGGGATGCGTATGGCGGTTACGAGAGCTATGGCGACCCATATGGGCTCGATGACTCGACGTACGGAAACGCGGATTCGGCCATGTACGACGACTCGTACGGCGTCGGGGAGTCGTATGGCGACGGGTACTCGTCCGATTACGATTCTTCGGACACGATGTAGGCTGAGTGGTCGCTTTGCATGAAACATCGACTATTCGCCGCAAGCGGGGATTGGAGGCGTTGGCCGCCTTCCTCGTCATATGTCTCTTCACATCGTTTATGCTCGCATACGAAGATACAGCGTATGCCGATGTGAGGAAAGCCGACGTCATCGCAGGTTCGACAGTCGAGGAGCGGGGGCTGTCCGTCGCGGCATGCCCGTCGGTCGAGGCCGAACATGCGGTGCTCGTCGACGAGAACGGTGCCGTGTACTTCGAGCGCGACGCATCGTCTCCCGCTCAGATCGCCTCGATCACGAAGGTCATGACGGCGATCGTCGCCCTCGAGAACGCTCCTGACGGGATGTACGTCGTCGTGAGCGAGAACGCGGCAACCATCGGAGAGTCGAGCGCGAACCTGCACGAGGGCGATACCATGGACTTCGACACAGCCCTCAAGGCGCTTCTCATCCCTTCCGGCAACGATGCGGCAGTCGCGCTGTCCGAGTCCGTCGGCGCGGCCATGATAGCGGCCGACCCGAGCTTGGGCAACAACCCGGTCCAGGCGTTCGTCGACGCCATGAACGCCAAGGCCCAGGAGCTCGGGTGCACGGACACGGTCTACGAGAACCCGCACGGCCTCGACGACGAGCAGTACGCCGGGAACCTGCATAGCACTGCAGCCGACCAGGCCAAGGTCGCTAAATGCGCCATGTCGTACCCGAAGATAAAGGAGATCGTGTCGGGCGGCACCGACACGGTCACGGTGACGCGCGACGGGGCGCCCGTGTCCATTGAACTCCAGACAACCGACGAGTTGCTCGAGATGTACGAGTACACGATTGGCGTGAAGACGGGCGTGACGCTGCTCGCGGGCCCCTCGTTCATGGGCGCCGCGGAGAAGGACGGCCGACAGCTCTACTCCGTCGTGCTCAACTCGACTGACGAATACCAGCGCTTCGCCGACACGCAGAACCTCTTCGAGTGGGGTTACCAGCACATCATCCAGGTGAAGCTCTCGAACTCAGACAAGTCGGCTTCCATGACGCTCAACGGCACGAGGCGCGACGTGCCCGTGTTCGCTCAGGTCGACCATCTCGATTGGCCCGATAAAGCCGTTATGGCTACGCTTTCCGACCCCGATGCGGCCATAACCGTTTTCGACCTCGAGGGCAACGTCACTCAGACGGTTACGTTCGACGAGCTCCACGGAAACGTCCTTGCAGGCGACAAGGTCGGCAAGGTCGTGTTCAAACAGAGGAACCAGGTCGTCGCCGAGCAAGACCTCATCGCATGCGAAGACGTGCCTGCCCCGAATCCGTTCGAGGCCGTCGCGATATGGTGGCAAGGGCTGTTCGGCGGTGCCGAAAACGCCCAAGAATACGCTTCGCAGGTATACAATGTTATGCCCGTCATAAACAATCACGTTGCAAATGCAGCTTAGGGAAAAGGACGAGAGATGACGCAGGTTTGCCCAATTTGCAGTGCTGAATTCGATGAAAACCTCGCGACGTGCCCGATGTGCGGGTACCATGTGCTCGGGTCCACTCAGAGCTTCACGCCGGTTCCGTTCGGCGCCGGCGCTGATGAGGGGCGTGGGCAGAAGGCGCAGAAGTACGAATTGCGGGTCGTGCGCGGCCCGAAGACCGGCATCGACATCGAGCTGTCCGAAGGCGAGATGACGGTCGGTCGCGACCCTCAATGCTCGATATTCCTCAACGACATGACCGTGTCTCGGTCGCATGCGACGATCGAGGTGACGAAGAGCAGCTGCATCATCCGAGACCAAAACTCGTTCAACGGCGTTTGGGTCAACGACCGGATGGTCGACGCATGTCTGCTAAAAGCAGGCGATTTGATACAAATCGGCGCGTTCTGCCTGCTATTTCGAGAGCGGCCGTAAGAGTCGATCCTACCGACAGCGAAGACGGGAGCATATATGGAACTGATGTCAGGAAACGAGGCGATCGCGCGCGGGGCGTGGGAAGCAGGCGCGACAATCGGCGTCGCATATCCGGGAACGCCCTCGACCGAGACCATGGAATCTTTCGCCCGCTACGATGGCGTGTACGCCGAGTGGTGCACGAACGAGAAGGTCGCAGTCGAGGTCGGCGTCGGCGCCTCCGCGGCAGGAGCGCGCGTGCTCGCCACGATGAAGCACGTAGGCGTGAACGTGGCAGCCGACCCGCTGTTCACGGCCGCATACACGGGCGTGAAAGGCGGGTTCGTCATACTGGCCGCCGACGATCCGGGGATGTATTCGTCGCAGAACGAGCAGGACTCGCATTTCTACGCGCGCGCAGCCCACATACCCGTCCTCGACCCATCGGATTCGAGCGAGGCCCTCGTTTTCGCGCGGGACGCATATGCCCTGTCCGAAAAGTTCGACGTCCCGTTCATGATCAGGTCGACGGTGCGCGTATCGCACACGAAGACGCCCGTCGAGGTCGGCGAGCGCGTCGAGCATGTCATAGGCGACTACGAGAAGGACGCTGCGAAGTGGGTCATGATGCCCGCGTTCGCGAAGCCCCGCCGCAAGGTGCAGCTCGACCGTATCGAGGCGCTCGAGAACTGGGTGGAGGATTGCCCGTACAACAGAGTCGAGGAGAAGGGCTGCGAGGTTGGCGTCGTATGCGCAGGTGCCGTGTACCAGCACGTCGTGAACGCGCTGCCCGATGCATCGGTGTTCAAGCTCGGCGTGACCTGGCCGTTGCCGAAACAGGCGCTCGCTGATTTCGCCGCCTCGGTCGAGTCGCTCTACGTCATCGAGGAAGGCTCGGATTACCTTCTCGAGCAAGTCCGGGCCTGCGGCATCTCCGTCTCGGATTTCCCATGCGCATTGCCGAAGGACGGCGAGCTCAGCCCCGGCCTCATACGAATCGCCTTCGGGTTCGGGGAGCCCGAGCACGCACAAGTGCCCGAGGACGTGCCCGGCAGGCCTCCCGCCCTTTGCGCCGGATGCCCGCATCGCCTCGTCTTCAAGGAGCTCTCGCGCATCCGCGCGATCGTGACCGGCGACATCGGGTGCTACACGCTCGGGGCGCTTCCGCCGCTTGCCGCCATGGACACGTGCGTCGACATGGGCGCTTCGGTCTCGATGTCCCACGGGTTCGAACTCGCGCTCGCGGGTACCGAGCACAGGCCGGTCGTGGCCGTCATCGGCGATTCGACCTTCGGCCATTCGGGCTTGTCTTCACTCATCTCGACCGTGTACAACAAGGGTGCGGGCACGGTCTGCATCCTCGACAACCGCACGACGGCCATGACGGGAAGGCAGGGCAATCCGTTCAACGGCGTTACCTTGCAGAATCGCGAAAGCCGCGAGCTCGACCTCGTAGGCGTCCTGAACGCGCTCGGCATCGAGTCGGTGTCGGTCGTCGACCCCCACGATGCGAAGGCCGTCCGAAACGCGTTGAAGGTCGCCACGAAGGACGAGGCGGACGATCTGAGCGTCATCGTCTTCAAGGCGCCGTGCGTGTTGTTGCACAGGACGCGCAAGGCCCCCTATTTCGTCAACGGGGAGTGTCGTTCATGCG
>CAMOUE010000002.1 GCA_946626265.1 uncultured Eggerthellaceae bacterium
GCAAGACGGCCGTGTTCGTGACGCACGACATCGACGAGGCGCTCATCTTGGCCGATCGCATCGTGTTCATGGAGCCCAAACATGTGATCAAGATGTTCGACCTGCCCAAAGGGCGCGATCGCGCCGGCAGTCCGGAGGTCGAGGAGATTAAGGAAGAAGTGCTCGAGCTGTTCGAGGCGACCGCGACGGGGAAGGAGGAGGAGTGATGGCCGACCTCGCCGACACCCAGAAGGAGCTCGCTTCCCGCAAGAAGCCCGAGCGGTTCGTGAAGCCGTCGTTCATCGTTGCGACGCTCCTGTTCGTGGCGACCATCGTCGCCATCGCCGTCCCCGGCAAGGCCGTCCCGAAGACGAGCGTGCCGTTCTACGTCGCCGTGGGCGTCATCGAGCTCTTGTTCATCTGGCGTTACGCTGCCGGTGGCAGGAAGCGCTCGACTGCGAACATCGCCTCGGCGGTCTGGCTGCTGCTCATCGGCTGGGAGGTCTTCGCGACCGACCTGAAGATGATGCATCCCGTGCTCATCCCGCTTCCCGAGAACGTGTTCGCCGTGTTCCAGCGAATTCCCGACGAGCTCTTGGGAAACGTCGCATCGTCTATGGTGCTGTTGGCCCAGGGCTTCATCACGTCCCTTGTCGCGGCGACGATCATCGGATTGTTCGTGGGCTGGCTTCCGAAGGTGCGCGAGACGGTGTTCCCCATCGCGAAGGTGCTCGCCCCCGTCCCTGCAATCGTGTTCACGCCGTACCTGGTCATGCTGCTCCATTCGTTCAAGGCGGCGGCGGTCATGGTCATCTTTCTCGGCATATTCTGGCCGACGCTCATGGACACGATCCTGCGTGTCGAGTCGCTCGACAAGCGCATCCTCGATTCGGCGAAAATGATGGGGCTCTCGACGCCGACCATGATCTTCCGCGTGTTGCTGCCCTATCTCTACCCGACGATCGTTACCGGGTTGAAGGTTCAGCTGCCCTCTGCGATGCTCATGCTCGTGATGGCCGAAATGTACGGCGCGTCGAGCGGCTTGGGGTACTTCGTCATCAACTACACGAACTACGGCAACTACACCAACGTGGTCGCCGGCATTATCATGGTTGGAATCGTCGTGACCATCCTCGACGGGCTGGTCGGCGTTCTCATAAACAAGACGGTCAAATGGAGTGAATGACATCAATGCGGAACTGAACATAGCGGTTCGCCCGTGCGACGGTCGGGTAACGGGTCACGTCGCCGTACCCGAAGGCGTGACCGAAATCGACGCCGGCGCGTTTGCGCGGCAGCGGGCGATGACGTCCATCGCGCTGCCCCGGACGCTCAAGTCCATTGGCGACGAGGCGTTCATCGGCTGCACGTCGCTTCGGGAAGTGGTGCTGCCCGAAGGGCTGCTCGTCTTGGGCGCCCGCGCTTTCCGCAATTGCGTGAACTTGAAGCGCGTGTTCGTGCCGAGCACGCTCGAGGTCATCGCCGACCAGGCGTTCAGCTCGTGCGCGAAGCTCGAACGGGTCGATGGGGGGTCTGGAGTCTACGGGATTTGCACCGAGGCGTTCGCCGGTTGCAAGGCGCTCGTGTCCTGCGAGCCGCTCCGGTATGCGCTCGATATCGGGGATAGGGCGTTCAACTGGTGCAACGTTTTGAGCGATGTGGTGTTTCCCGACGAGATGGTGTTCATTGGCGAGCATGCGTTTCGGCACTGCCTGGCCCTCGAGGGCGTCGCGAAGCCGGCGCACGTGGACTACATGGCACCGGACGCGTTCGACGGGTAGCGTGCGAAACAGGTGCCAGGTCGGCGTTTCCCCGGGGGAACGCTCAGCTGGCACTTGTTTGAAAAGGTTCGAGAGAGAGGAAAAAACACATGTCAGCAGGGAAAGCGAACTGCCTGGTTTGCGGAGAGCCGCTGGTCTACTGGGAAGACGCCCAAGAGGTCACGTGCCATATCTGCGGCAAGAAGGACGTCGGTCATTCGATTTGCGAGGCGGGGCATTACGTATGCGATTCGTGCCACCGCTCCGAGGGCGTCGATTACATCATGGGCCTGTGCTCGGGCAGCGACTCGACCGATCCCATCGAAATCATGAACGAGGCCATGAACGACAAGTCGATCTACCCAAACGGGCCCGAGCATCACACGCTCATCGGCGCATCGCTCATCACGGCGTTCGCAAATGCGGGCGGCAAGAGTCCCAAGGGCGGGCCGTTCGACAAGGAGGCTGCGCTGGCCGAGCTCAAGAAGCGCAGCTTGCAGGTGCCGGGCGGAACATGCGGGTTCTGGGGCACGTGCGGCGCTGCGACGAGCGCCGGCCAGGCCATGAGCATCCTGAACGGCTCCACGCCGATGACCGGCGAACCTTGGGCGCAATGCCAGCGCCTCACGTCGATTATCCTGGGGCGGCTTGCCGATGTCGGCGGCCCGCGCTGCTGCAAGCGCACTGGCTACATCGCCGTGCTTTCCGCCGTGCCCTACATCAACGAGACGCTCGGGTCCCGCATGACGCTGCCCGAAGAGGTGGTCTGCACGTTCTTCCCGCGCAACGCGGAGTGCCGCCGCAACGAGTGTCCGTTCTTCCCAAATGCCGATGAAGACGTGAAGGCGGCGTTCCTGCCGGCGAACATGCGTTGAGGTCGGTTACCATAGGAGAATTGCGAACGAGCAACAAGAGGTATTCATGAACACTAAATACATGATCGTCAGCGGCTTTCTGGGGTCGGGCAAGACCACGACCATGATCGCCATGGCACGCAACATCAACAAGCGCCTGCAGGATGCGGGCCAAGAAGGCCATTCCGCCATCATCGCGAACGATTTGGGCGCGAAGAACCTGGTAGACGCCGATTACACGCGCACGGCCGACGTGGCCATCAACGAGATCACGGGCGATTGCATCTGCTACGTCACCGAGGATTTGGTGAGCCATATCGACCGCCTCGCGAACGACGGCGCCAACATCGTGATCTCCGACATCCCCGGATGCGGCGTCGGGGCGCTCAACCACGTGTACGTCACGCTGACTGATGAATATCCCGGCAAATACGACCTGCTGCCGCTCGTGTGCCTCGTCGACCCGATCCGCCTGCGCATGATCCTTCCCGAGAAGGCCGACATCCATCTGCCCGAGGAGATGCGCTTCGTGCTGAACGCGCAGCTCGCCGAGGCGGACGTCATCGTGCTGAACAAATGCGACCTCATCGACGAGGCCGAGCGTGAGGCCGACCTCGCGTTCATTCGCGCGGCGTACCCCGACACGCCCGTCATGGCCATGAGCGCCCGCACGGGCGAGGGCGTCGACGAGGTCGTCGACTACGTGCTCGCGCACCAGGCGCCGGCCGAGTGGCGCGATTTGGGCACCGACTCGGACGAGTTCGATTCCGCCGAGGCCCAGATGTGCTGGTACAACCGCCGCTTCTTCGCCGAGGAGCGCGACGGCAAGAACATCGACTTCAACGCCGTCATCGAGGACTTCATGGAAGCCATCCGCGAGGGCCTTATCGAGGCGCGCCGAAACGTGCCGCACCTGAAGCTGTTCGCCGCAGGCGAGGGCGATGATTTCGTGAAATGCTCGATCGTGGGCGTCGACTACGACCTTGAGTTCGAGCGCAAGCTCGACCACGAGTACTCGGGCATCGCCATCGTGGTGAACGCGCGCGCCGTCTGCGAGTCCGAGACGTTCGGTGACATCGCCGAGGACGCGATGGACGAGATCAAGTCGAAGTACAACCTGAAGTGCCGCGTCATTTTCACCGAGTGCTTCGGGTTTGCCGACGAGGGCCGTCGCAACGGCGGCCGCGCTTCGAGATACGACGACTAGCGGACGCGTTTCGCGCTTCGCGAGGCGGTAACTGGCGAGCGCATGCGCTTCGCGCAACGAGGACTAACGCGCATTTCGCGCTACGCACAATCAGGAGAGACGAGATGGGGCTGACGACGGTTCACGACGAGGTACGCGAGTACTACGGGAAAATCCTAGCGGGGTCGGATGACCTCCGCACCAACGCGACGAGTTGCCACGTGGAAGCGCCGCCGAAGTACGTGCGCGAAGTGATGCCGCTGGTGGCGGACGAGATCATCGAGCGTTTCTACGGATGCGGCTCGCCCATCCCGCCCGCGCTCGAAGGCTGCACGGTGCTCGACCTCGGTTGCGGTACGGGGCGCGACGTGTACGTGCTCTCGAAGCTCGTCGGTCCGACCGGTCGCGTGATCGGCGTCGACATGACGCCCGAGCAGCTCGAGGTTGCGGAAAGGTACCGTGAGGAGCATGCCGAGCGGTTCGGCTATGAGAAGAGCAACGTCGAGTTCAAACTCGGCTACATCGAGGACCTCGCGGGTTGTGGTATCGAGGACGAGTCTGTCGACCTTGTCGTTTCCAACTGCGTCGTGAACCTCTCGCCTTTCAAGGAGCTCGTCATGTCAGAGGTGCATCGCGTGCTCAAGCCGGGCGGCGAGCTGTACTTTTCCGACGTCTACGCGAGCCGTAGGCTTCCCGACGAGATTCGCTTCGACCCCATCGTGCGCGGCGAGTGCCTCGGCGGGGCCTCGTATGCTGAGGATTTCCGTCGGCTCATGCTCGCCGCCGGTTTCGACCGTTTCGTCTGGACCGTCGACGACGACATGCACGTGGGCGATTTGGGCATCGAGACGCGCGTCGGTTTCACGAGCTTCAGGTCTCGAACGGTGCGCGCGATCAAATGCGCGCCGGGCGAGCTCGAGCCGACCGAGGAGGACTACGGGCAGCATGCGACGTATCTGGGTGGCATGCCCGAGATGCCGCGTTATTTCGACTGGGATGTCGATCTGCGCTTCGTGAAGGGCAAGCCGCGGGCGATCAGCAGCAACACGGCAAAGATGCTGGCAGCGTCGCGCTACGGCCGTTTCTTCGACATCTCGCCCGAACGCGGTCATCGTGGCGTGTTCAACGCCGAGCGCGCGCAGCAGGCGCTCGAGGTGCGCAAGGGCACGCGCCGCGTGGACCTCAAGATGCTCGACGACGCTTACGAGCGCGCGGGATACCTGCCGTTCGACGAGCGCGTCGGGGAGCCGACGCTGCTTCAGACGTTCGAGCACCAGGCGACGATGCAGGTGAACATCACGTACGCGTGCAACCTCGCCTGCCGCCACTGCTATCTGGAATGCAGCCCGAAGAACACTGAGGCCATGTCGCGCGAGACCCTCGAGAAATGCCTTGCCGCGTTTGCGGCGGGCGGTTTTAAGACCATGGACATCACGGGCGGTTCACCCGAGCTCCACCCCGATTTCGAGTGGTTCCTGCGCGAGTCGTCGAAACTCGGCGACGTGATCGTTCGCACGAACCTCACGCTCGAGCAGCAGCCGGAACACGCGCATTTCCTCGACCTGTTCGCCGAGGTGGGACCGCAGGTAGTTGCATCGTTGCCGTTCTACGATCCCAAGGGCACGGAGGGGCAGCGCGGCTCCCGCGTGTTCGAACGCGCCATCGCGAGCATCCGCGCGCTGAACGAGCGCGGCTACGGCATGGGCGGCGATTTGAAGCTCGACTTGGTCTACAACGTCGCGGGTCCGTTCTTGCCTTTGCCGCAGGACATGATCGAGGCGGCTTACCACAAAGTGCTCGAGCGCGACCAGGGCGTGAAGTTCGATCACCTCTTTGCGTTCAACAACTGGGCAATCGGGCGGTTTGCCGCCGATTTGCTCGATACGGGCATGTTCGACGATTACCTGGCGTTGCTGGCCGACAACTTCAACGCCATGGCCATCACGCGGCTCATGTGCCGCGATATGGTCAACGTCGACTACGATGGCCGCCTGTACGATTGCGAGCCGAATCACGTGCTGGGGCTTCCGATCCAGGTGCCCGCCGACGACGGCGATGAGGTGCGCGGCGGCGAGACGCGCGACGCGACGGCCGACGGCGGGACGCGCGACGCGACGATCGACGACCTGCTCTCCGGGCAACTTCCCGTACGCTGCGTGCGGACGAACCCGATGTGCTATAGCTGCGCGGCAGGATTCGGAAGCTCGTGCGGCGGTGCGCTCGTGTAGCGCGGGCGAATCGGCGGCGCGATGGGCGAAGTGGGGCGACCGAGGTTCGGCGGTTGAAGCGCGCTTAGGCTGACGAACGGTAGAAAAACGCATTTGAGCGGGTGTATCAGCGCTAAAGTTACAGCCAGATAACGGTGTTTTCCGCAATTTCGACAAATCCAATGCACAGCCAATTCAAAATGGCTTTTTATAATTGCATCAGCAAGCGGAAGGCTCCCCTCCTTCCAAATGCAGCTGCTTTGAGCAGTAGCGGTGCCAAGACACCGCATCATCCCCTCCTTAGACGAGGCCCGCTAACCGAGCGGGCCTCGTCGCTTCTCCTCGTTTTTTTGTGGGCCGGCAGCCAGTATCCGCATGCGCAAGTAGGTGCGCATTCGGGCGCGCATGCGGGATGTTGGGGCTATGTATGTCCGCCTGGAAATCCACGACCGAGCGGGATTTAGTGTCCTTATTTCACTGGAAACGATGACCAGATGCCGGGAATTACCAGGTCGTGAAAAATGCGCCGAAAAATAAGGACACTAAATCCCGCTCAGTGAGAGCCGACCGAGCCCGGGCCGTGCTTAAAGGAGCTCGTTCGCCCGGACTGCCCGCATGCTCGCGTCCCGCGGGCATGCGGGCCTCGTCGCTTTCGTCTCCCGCTGCATCACGGCGTGCGCTATGATTATCGCAATCACGATTTGGAAGGCGGGAGCAGCCAATGCCCGATATCGAACTACGGTTTCATAAAGACATGCTCGTCCTTTCGGCGCCCATCGACGCCGTCCTCGCCCGTCAAGGCATCGACGTGGTGCGCGACCGGCAGTACCTGAACCTCATGGAGCCGGACGCGATCCGCGACGCTTTGAACCTCGAAGTCATGGCCGGCGCGCAGTGCCTGGTCACGACGACCGAGGACATCACGCGTGCACGGTTGGCCCACGTTCGCATGGAGGGCGATGCCGCGCGTCTCGCCGATGCCGCGGTTCGCATCGCCGGGGAGCTGAAGCCCCAGCACCTGCTCGTCGAGATCGGCCCCTGCGGCTTGCCGCTCGACGCGTCGTCCAAGGCGTCGCTCAACGAGAACCGCATTCAGTACGCCGATGCCGCCCGCGCGTTCGACGGCCTCGAGTTCGATGCGTTTCTCCTGAACGGGTTTGCGAGCATCGTCGACTTGAAGTGCGCGCTCATGGGCGTGTCCCAGGTGTCGGGCAAACCCGTATTCGCGTCCGTGACGTTGGCTGGTAGCCAGGTGGGGAAACATCCGGCCGAAGCGGGCCGGGACGGGCGGCCGCCGATCGCCGCCGCACAGGGCGCATCCAAAACGCCCGACGAAAGCGTGCTTGCAAATCTTCCCGTCGGCAGCGCCTTCAGCGGCTACAGCCTCGTCGACGTCCCAAAACACCCCAATCCGCTCCGAGATGCCGCCCTGCCCGCCGAAAAATGGCCCGAGGCCCTCGCCGTCATGGAAGACCTCGGCGCCGCTGTCGTCGGGTTCGAGACAGCGGACCCGCTCGGCTGTGCGGTCGGCTACGTGACGACGGCCATGGCGCAGACGGACCTGCCCGTGCTCGCGCAGCTGCGCGTTCCGGAAGGAACCCCCGCGCGCTCGGCCTCGGGGCTCGTGCCGCTCGAAGCGCGCGACGACTACGCCATAGACACCATGGAGCAAGCGGCGACGAAGCTGTTCGCGGCCGGCGTGCAGTTCATTCGCGCCACCGGCGCGGCAACGCCGGCCTATACGGGCGCGCTCGCGGCGACCTTGTACGGGGTGGACGTCCTGCCGCGCAAGGCGTAGACGGTTCGTTGGAGAAGGAGGACGGCCATGTCGGTAGAGCCGAGCCCCGACTTCGGGGCGCTGCAAGCCATAGTGGACGACTTGTTCGAGGACACGCCCTGGGATCATGAGGTGCGCAGGCTCGACGTGGTCCTTGCCGCGGAGTCCAACGACCTGCCCGAAGACCTGCAGGAGATCGCGCGCCTGCTCCCGCCGGGCACGTTCACCCGAGAGCGCCTGTGCGACCAGCTGAACTCGTCGATCGGCGGCCATGCGTGGGGCCAGGTGTACGGCACCGTGGAATAGGCGAGAAAGCGAGGCGCCCGCGGGCGGGCGTGCGCACGTACGGACCCGATGCGCGCTCGAGACGCCTGCGGCCTGTCACGTGCCTGACAGGAGGTTTGATTTACATGGAGGAAATGGTCGAGTTTGTCCGCTCGCTGACCGGCGGCGGCTTGCTGGGTACGCTGATTGCGGCGGCGCTGATTCTCGTGGCGACCGCCATAATCGCGGGCATCGTCACGAAGTTCGTTCGCAAGGTCACGCACGCCGACCTGTCGCCGTTTCCCGCGAGCACCATCCTCGTTAACATCTGCCGCGCGGTCGTGTGGATCATCGGCATTGCCATCATGCTCTCGACGTGCTTCGGCGTGGACGTCAACGGCCTGTTCGCAGCCCTGGGCGTCGGCGGCATCGCCGTGTCCCTCGGCCTCCAGGACACGATAAAGAACCTCATCGGCGGCCTCCAGGTCACCGTGCTCGGCATCGTCCGCCCCGGAGACCACATCCAGGTCGGCTCGGTGGACGGCATCGTCATGGACGTGTCGTGGCGACAGACGGTGGTCGAGGACTACGAGAACACGACCCATCTCATCCCGAACGCGGTCATCAACTCGACGACCGTGCAGAAGATCGAGCCCGCCCTGCTCGTCGCCACCCCGGTGTGCTTCAACAACGACGGGCGCGGGTACGAGACGTTGATCCGCGAGGCGGAGGTCGCCGCGAAACGGGCCGTCGAGGGGGTCGCGGAGCTCGAAAAGGACCCGTGGATCTTGCTGACGCAGGTCGGCGAGTACGGTGCCTGGGGAAAGATGCGGTTCGTGCTTCAGGAGCCGACGTATGCGCGCGAGGCGCGCGACGCGGCGCTCCGGGCCATCGCCCCGTACACGCGAAACGACGCGGCCGATATGCTGCAAAACGCCGAAATCGCCGAATAGGCCCGAGAAAAGCGGCAAAGCTCGAATAGGTCCGGGAAAAGCGGCAGGCCTCGAATGAGCTTGGGAAAAAGCATGGCAAGCATCAGTTAGAGCCCGGGCAGGCGTTGCCGTCGGGGCGGGGAATCGTGCGCGCTAAAACCCCGTCTCCGAACCGGAAGGATGAACCCACCCCGAAAGGTGGGTGCTCGCAGCTTGCTGCCTGGCTTTCGCATCAACGGACGCGAATCCCCATTTCACGCGCAATCTAGAGCTCCCTAAGTACTGTATGTCGGTCCACCGCTGTAAACACGGCCTCGAAAACGGGGTCTGCAAAAAGGGTAGCGTAGTCCGTGGGTAAAATCTAGTCTTGACAGAGGGTTTCGGGCAGCTAGGCAGCTAGGGAGCGCCCATTAAATGTGCTATAGTTTGGCTTCGAAGAGTAGAAGGCTTAAGGAGGTCTTCATGGATGCACAAAGCATAGTCAACATTCTGGTCCCCATTGCGGGCATTGCCGTGCTCATCGCGCTCGTGTTCTTGCTTATCGAGGTCATAAAGCTCGTGAAAATCGCACGGGTCAAGGTCGTCGACATGACAGACCGGCTCTCTCCGACGCTCGACCACGTCGAGGTCATGACGAAGGACCTCGTGCCAGTGGTCGCGAAGGTCGACCCGCTGACCGACCGCGTCATGCTGACCGTCGACTCGGTCAACCTCGAGATGATGCGCGTCGACACGATTCTCGAGAACGTCGCGGAGATCACGGATTCCGCGTCGAACGCGACCTCGGCCGTCGAGAACCTGACAAACGTCCCGGTCAAGGCCGTCAACAACGTCGCGTTCAAGGTCAAGACGAAGCTCGGCGGGCGGACTGCGAGCGACGAGTCCACGCAGATTGCCGACCAGCGCGAAGCCGTGGCGCGCGCCTTGCAGGACTACAAGGCCGCCGAGGCGAAGGAAGCGAAGCATGCAGCAACCGCTCCCGCAGCCCCCGCGCCCGAGGCCGCGGGGGCGGCAGCCGCCGGCGCCGCTGCGCAGGCTGCTCCTGCAGCTGCCGAGCCGGAGCCCGAGAAGGAGCTTGAGGACGCCTTCCCGTCACCGTCCCCGAGCGACTACAGCGTGATCGACCCCCAGGCAATCGAGGAGTCGGCGTTCTTCGACGATGCGGAAAATGGCAAGTAGCTCGTCTGAAATCGAGTCGAAGACCGAGCCTATGGCCGCGAAAGCGCGCCATAGGCTCGTTGTCGTATGGACGTGGGTGGGCGCCATCCTGCTCGCGGCCGTCGGCGTCTACCTGGCGGGAATCCTGGCGATCCCCATCGGCATCATCATCTGGACGACCGTGTTCGTCTTCATGCTCCGTGGGCCCGTGAACTGGCTTGATAATCATGGAGTGAATCGGACGATTGGCACGACGCTCGCGTTCGTCATGTTTGTGGCGGTCATTGCGCTTCTGGTATTTGTCGTCTTTTCGCCTACGTTCGGCGTCAACACGCAGTTCGAGGAGCTGGCCAAGAGCCTGCCTGGCTACATCGAGGGCTTCAGGATATGGGCCGTCGGCTTGTACGAGCAGTATGCCGACGTTCTCCAAAACGACCAGGTGCGCGGCTGGATTACAAGCGCGACTTCGGCTGTCGGCGATGCGCTGCAAGGTGCCGCCGCGTCAGCGGCGTCGGGCGTCGTTGCGGCGGGTGCATCGATTGCCAACATCGTCATGTGCATCGGTTTCGCTCTCGTCATCGCGTTCTGGATGCTCATCGACCTCCCCCGTCTCGGCCGCGAGGTCAACCGAATCATCAGCGACGAGTTGCGCCCTGATTTCGAGATGATCCACGTGACCGTCACGCGCGTCGTCGGCGGCTATCTCAAGGCGACCACCGTCCAATGTGCCATCATCGGCATCGCATGCGGCGTGCTCTATGCCGTCCTCGACGTGCCGAGCCCGGCGGCCATCGGCACGATCACGGGTATCATGAACATCATCCCGATCGTCGGGCCTTGGCTCGGCGGCGCACTCGCGTTCATCGCGAGCATCGTCGAAAGCCCCTTGGTCGGCCTCATCTCGCTTGTCGGCACCATCGTCATACAACAGGTCGTCTACACGTTCGTATCGCCCAAGCTCATGGGCGATTCCGTCGACATCCATCCCGCTCTCACGTTCATCGCTCTCATGGCCGGCTCGGGCGTCGGAACGGCGATGGGAGGGTTGATGGGTGCGCTCGTCGGTGCGCTGCTTTCCATTCCGCTTGTCGCCATCGTGAAATCCCTATTCGTCTATTATTTCGAGAAAAAAACCGGTCGGCGCATCGTCGCGGAGGACGGCGTGTTCTTCAAGGGCGCCGCACCCGAAGGCGACGCATTCGACCCCATGACGGACGCCACGGCTCCCACGCCAGCCGTGTCTCCGGAGACCACGGGACGCATCCTCGGCCTTCCGGAGCTCGTGCTCAAAGACGCTTCCGCCGAGAAGCAGCCGCAGGACGCTCCCGACGAGGACCGCCGTCCCGCCCATCGCAAGTAACGGGCGCGACGAAGCGCGGCTTGCAGGGGCCTTTCTAGTGCCTCTCGTGTTTCGTTCGTGCGAAATCCCATTTCATACCCAAAAGCGCTAGAATAACTCCCAATGCGAAAATCGAGAGGGAGGCCGTCCCCATGCACTACATGACCACCGCGGAAATCCGCGAGAAATACCTGCAGTTTTTCGAGCAGAAGGGCTGCAAGCGCCTGCCGTCGTCGTCGTTGATTCCCGACGACCCGTCGCTTCTGCTGACGAGCGCCGGCATGGTGCAGTTCAAGCCGTATTTCCTGCATGTTAAGGAATTCGACCCCGATTACATCGGCGCCACGACGGTGCAGAAGTGCGTGCGCACCAACGACATCGACATCATCGGCACGACGGGGCGTCACCTGTCGTTCTTCGAGATGATGGGAAACTTCAGCTTCGGGAAGTACTTCAAGAAGGAAATGTGCGCCTGGGCCCTCGAGTTCTCGACCGACGTGTTGGAACTTCCGATCGAGAAGCTGTACTTCACGGTCTTCGAGAACGATGACGAGACCATCGAGATTTGGAAGTCGCTCGGCATCGACGAGAGCCACATCAGCCGCCTCGGCGAGGACGACAACTTCTGGCGCGCCGGCCCCACCGGCCCGTGCGGCCCCTGCTCCGAGCTCTACTACGACCAGGGTCCCGAATTCGGCTGCGGAAAGCCCGATTGTGCTCCCGGTTGCGATTGCGATCGTTTCCTCGAGTACTGGAACTGCGTGTTCACTCAGTTCGACGGCCAGGAAGACGGCACGCTTGCTCCGCTTCCCACGAAGAACATCGATACGGGCCTCGGCCTCGAGCGCACGGCTGCTATCATGCAGGGCGTCCAGTCCAACTACGAGACCGACGTTTTGCGTAGCCTCGTGGCAGTCGGCGAGCGCCTGACGGGCAAAACCTACGATGGGAACATGATTCCCGGCGCGATCAGCGAGGAGCAGGCGAAGGTCGATCTGTCCCTGCGCATCATGGCCGACCACAGCCGCTCGGTCTCGTTCATGATCGCCGACGGCATCCTCCCCTCGAATGAGGGCCGCGGCTACGTGCTGCGCCGCCTGCTGCGCCGCGCGGTCATGCACGGCCACAAGCAGGGTATCGAAGGGCCGTTCCTGCGCGAATATTATGCCCAGATCATCGAGCTCATGGGCCATGTATACCCCGAGATCGTCGACAACCGCGAGCTCGTGGAGAGCGTCATCCTCTCCGAGGAGGAACGTTTCGGGCGCACGTTGCGCACGGGCCAGGCCTATCTCGACGAGGCTATCGAGGGCATGGGCGAAGGCGACGTGCTTCCCGGCGACGTCGCGTTCAAACTGCACGACACGTTCGGGTTCCCGGTCGAGGTCACGCAGGAGATTTGCGGCGAGGCGGGCATTGCCGTCGACATGGACGGCTTCGACGCCTGCATGGCCGAGCAGCGCGAGCGCGCCCGCGCCGCCACCAAGGACGACGCCGAGGCCGCGTGGTCGACTTACGGCAGCGTTCAGGCCGACATCTTGAAGGAGACCGGCGCCACCAAGTTCGTCGGATACGACAAGACCGAATCGAAGGCGCGCATCATCGCGCTCATCAAGGACGGCGCGCGCGTCGCGTCGCTCGGCGAGGGCGAGGAAGGCGAGATCGTCCTCGACGCCACCCCGTTCTATGCGGAGATGGGCGGCGAGGTCGGCGACACGGGCGTCATCACGACAAAGGACTCGACGGCCGAAGTCGTCGACACCAAGGCTCCCGAGAAGGGCCTCACCTGCCATTACGTGAAGGTCACGGGCGGTCGCATGCTCGAAGGCGAGCAGGTGCTCGCGACCGTCGACGCCGACCGCCGCGCGCGCATCACGCGCAACCACACGGGCACGCACATCCTGCATGCCGCCCTGCGCACCGTGCTCGGCGAGCATGTCAACCAGGCGGGTTCGTATGTCGGCCCCGATCGGCTGCGTTTCGACTTCACCCATTTCCAGGCTGTCACGCGCGACGAGATCAAGCAGATCGAGCAGCTGGCGAACGAGCAGATCATGAAAGCGATTCCGCTGAACATCTACCAGACGTCGCTCGACGAGGCGCGCGCTTCGGGCGTCACGGCCCTGTTCGGCGAAAAGTACGGCGAGACCGTGCGCGTCGTCGAGGCGAGCGATTTCTCGCGCGAGCTGTGCGGCGGCTGCCACGTGGCGAACACGGCGGAAATCGGTTTCGTGAAGATCACGTCGGAAGGCTCCGTCGGCGCGAACGTCCGTCGTATCGAGGCCGTCACGAGCTACGAGGCGCTGGCCTACATGAACAAGATCGAGTCCGAGCTGCGCGAAACGGCGGAAGCGTTGCGCGTGCCGTTGTTCGACGTGAGCGAGCGCACTGCCGCCAACATCAAGACCTACAAGGAGGCGCAGGCCAGGGCGAAGAACGTCAAGCAGACGGCGGCAGAGGCCGACCTGTCGCACTTCCTCAAGGCCGTCGTCGACGTCGGCTACCCGCTCATCATCGCCCGCGTGAACGACATGGACACGAGCGCCCTGCGCAATACCTGGGACATCGTGCGTTCGCGTCTCCCGAAGCCGGGCGCGCTCGTCATCGGCACCGTGAAGGACGGCAAGCCCGTCATCATGGCGGCCGGCACCGACGAGGCGGTCGAGGCGGGTTTCAACGCCGGCGTGGTCATCAGGGAGATTTCGAAGCACATCCAAGGCGGTGGCGGCGGCAAGCCGCAGATGGCCCAAGCCGGCGGCAAGAACCCCGACGGGCTGGACGCTGCGCTCGATGCCGCGCGCGAGATGTTGGGCGCGAAGTAGATTCGCTCCTCCGGCTATGGAGGCGAAGTGGAATCTTACAAGACGATAGAGGGCTCCGCTCAGGCCGAATACGAGGAGAAGAAGTCTCGGTTCATCGGTCAGGTGGCGCATGTCGAGACCGAGGACGAGGCGATTTCGTTCCTCGATGCGGTGCGGACGGCCAACCCCATGGCGCGGCACAACGTGTACGCGTACGTGCTGCGGGCGAACAACCGCGTGCGGTATTCCGACGATGGGGAGCCGGCGCGCACGAGCGGGCTTCCCACGCTGTCGGTCATCGAGCACGCCGAGCTCAAGGACGTCATCTGCGTGACGACGCGCTATTTCGGCGGAACGCTGCTCGGGACGGGCGGTCTCGTGCGGGCGTACACGAAGGCGGCGCAGGATGCGTTCGCCGCCGCCCGCGTCGTGACGTTCGCATCGTGCCGCGACATCGTTGTCAGCATTGATTATCCCCTCTACGACCAGGTCAGCCATTGGCTGGAAAGCCAGGGTGTCCAGGTCGTCGACACGACGTTCGCCGCCGACGTCACCGTCGAGATCCGGGTGCTGGCCTCCGAGGCGGAAGGCGTCGCGGCGGCGCTCACGGAATTGACGCATGGGAGCGCCGTGCTTCTCGTGGGCGACGAGTCGTTCCAGCCGCTCGCGGCTCGGGAGGGCTCGCCCGAGAGGTGAGCCCGCATCGGCTACTTCGACGTGATTCCCATTGCGCTGATGATGGCCGAAGTGACCAGGAAGATGACTCCGCATAGCGCCCAGAGGTGCCACGATTCGACTTTCCCGAAAACGGGGAATCGTGTTGCGAGGCGCTTCTTGTCGAGCGCGAGATAGCCGCAGGCCGCAAAGAACGAAATGCCGAACGGCCCGAATGTCAGGAAGTTGTAGAGCTCCGGGGCCGGCGAGGCGTTCCTCGGCGGGCCTACGAGCGCCGTGATGTCGGTGGCCAGAAAGACGAGCGTGACGATTGTGACGATGACGTTCCTCGCGCCCCAAGGACCCTTGCTTGGAGACGTCTCGACCGGCGCGCCCGCGTTCAGGGCAGACGTTGCTTTTCGGGGCGCCTCGACGCTCGGCACGGAATCTCCCGCATTGCGCTGTAGCGCAGCGAGAAACGCGTCTTTCAGGATTGCGCAGCTGGCGTAGCGGTTTTCGGGGTCGAACGAAGTCGCCGTGCGGATAACGTCGCGAACTGTCCCGGCGATGCCCGAATTCGCGAGGTCCTCGTCTCGCGAGGTCGAGCACAGGGTCTTTCCCGTAAGGCAGTAGAACAGCACCATGCCGAGAGCGTACACGTCGGAGCGGACGGTCGTTTGCCCGAACCCGAACTGCTCGGGTGGGGCAAAGGACCTTGTCCCGAAATGCGCGGTGTCGCTCTCGGCGCCTTCCCGGTACTCGCGCGCGATTCCGAAGTCGATGACCGTCAGGCTCCTGCCGGAGAGAATGACGTTCGAGGGCTTGAGGTCGCGGTGGATAATGGGCGGATCGAAGCCTTCGTGCAGCTCCGACACCGCATCGCAGAGCCGCGGGAACACGTCTGCGGCGAGCTCGGGCGACGGGCCGCATCGGGCTACCGTGTCTTCGAGCGTTTCGCCCGGGATGTATTCCATGACGACGACCAGGTCTTCGTCATGGCGATAGCATTCGAGAACGGTGGGAATGCCCTTGAATCGTTCGCCGTTTCGCTGGGCTTCGTGGATTCGCGCGTATGCCACGCCCATGCCGCTCGCCTGCTTGATGCGCTTGCGCACGAACGGCCCGGTCGTAGATCCGTTCGCCCCTACGAAGCTGACGACCTGCGTCGTTTCGGCCGGGGTTTCCTTAAGGACGCGCTCGGTCCTGTAGCAGTCTTCCCGCTTCAGCGCGTCGAGGTATTCTGACAGTGGGTCGGTGTTCATGCGTCTATGGTATCAGGCATCCGTTCAAACTTGCGAAATATTGGCGAACGCGCCAAGGGCGCGGCCGTCGGGCGAGGCTGCGGTTTGCAAACGGAGGTGCGCCCGGCTGCCGGAAGCGCGGCCGGCGGAACCCTGGGGCCCCGCCGGCGGAGAAAGTTGCTGGAACCGCGGGCGCACATGCGCGGTTCGACCAGAAGCCGCGGTGCCAGCGCGAATTATGCGATGCGGCCTACGAAAGCTCGAACGTCTGCGATGCGATCACGGCCTTGTCGAGGCTCACGAGCTTCGTCACCTCGACCTCGACGCTCGAGCTGCCGCTGAGCTTGTACGCGAGCTCGAACGACGTTCCGTATCCGGGGCGCACGTCGGCCATGTAGCCGTTGTTGTCGATGTCACTGACTACGGCAATGTCGAGCTGCACGCCGTCTTGGAAGCATTTGGAATGCAGGGTGGAGGCGAAGCTCCTGGTTTCGTCGGAGTTGTTGGTCCAGGTGTAGTGGACTACGATTGCGGGATCGCCGTTGTAGTCCTCGACGATGCGCGCCTCGTCGATGGACGCCTCGAATTCCGCTTTGCCCTCGTTGCCGCTTGCAGCCGAGCTTCCCGACGTGCTGCCGTCAGACGCCGCGCTGCTTGCCGTATCGCCGTTGGCCGCCGCTGCGCCGCTGCTTGCCGCAGTGCTGTCGGCGGCAGTGGAGCTCGCAGCGCTGGCCGGGGCGCTTGCCGAGCTGCGGCTCGACGTTGCCGAGCTCAGTATCGCAGCGCACATCGACTGCATGAGCAGGACGATCGCGATTGAGACGATTCCGAGAACGATGCCGGCAATGGCGATGCCCTGGCCCTTCTTGCCGCTCTTCTTGATGCTCACGTTTCCGGCGATTGCGAGTGCGAGGCCTATGATTCCAAGGAAGAACGAGGCGTTGTTCACGATGGGGACGAACGATGTCGCAACCGCTATGATGCCGAGCACCAATCCGGCGATGGCGAGACCCGACGTCTGTTGGGTGGCCTGGGCCGCCTGGTCTGCTTGGTTGGCCTGGCCCGCTTGGGTTGGCTGGGCGGATACTTGCTCAGGTGCGTTGCCGGATTCGTTCGCGGGCGTTTCAGGTGTGATTTGCTCTGGCATGGCATCTCCTCGTCTTCGTGGCTTGCAGTTCCAAGGAGAATGCTAGCGATGCCGCTTGGTCGTTTCATTAGCTGCCAGCTAATTTCTTGGGGATAGTAAGGAATCGTAAGAATACGTATATGCCAAGGTCAAAGCGCTTTTCTCACCATAAGTATTTGTAAGTGTTTCGGACTCTGGGAGGATACTTCTCGACGAACTTCTTGACTGTCAAGAGGCACGAGGCAAGAAGAACTACTAGCGAGCGTGCCGCATTGCCAAGTTCCATGTATGCTGGCCGGGGCATTCGGTGAGGTCGATTACGCGCTCGTAAAGTTGTCTGACCTTCCGGGATGCACGCGTAAATAAGAAACGCGCCTGGCTGGGGGAAGCCAGGCGCGTTCGAGCATGCTGCATCAAGACACTGTCGTGTTAGCAGCAGCCGCCTCCGCAGCAACCGCCATCGTCACCGCCGACGGAAGGCGCGTTGCCGCAGCCCTCGTACGGACCGAAGTGGATGGAGCGGTCGCCGAAGATCTCGAAGTACTTGCCGAAGCGCGTGTCCTGGACGTACGTGCAGGAATTGCCGCACACGTCCAGACGCAGGTCCTTGTAGAAGCGATGGTGGTCATCCAAGTCGAAGTACTTCTCGCAACCCTCGATGCCGCCACGGTAGATTGCCGTCTGGCCGTACTGCTCGCAGATGTCCTCGACGGTGTCGGGCAGCTTGAACGCGCGGATGGTGCGGCTCGTGTACTCGATGTTGCCGATGAGGGCCTCGATTTCCTCGTTGTCGATCGTAGCCGCAGAGCTGGACATATAGCGGAAATCCTGCCAGCCGCACTTCGTCATGAGACGGCGGTAGTCCTCGATGTACATAGCTCCGCCCAGGCACTCGCCCACGAGCACCGGGTTGTTGTTGATGTCCTCGGGCACGCGGCGGTCGGCGAAGATGTCGGAGAAGTACAGCTCGCCGCCGATCTTCAGCACGCGCCAGATCTCGGAGAACACGGCTTCCTTGTCAGGCGACAGGTTGATCACGCAGTTTGAGATGACGACGTCGATGGAGTTGTCCTCGATGCCGATCTCGTCGAGGGCCTCGATATAGCCCTTCTTGAACTCGACGTTATCCCAGCCCCACTTCTCCGCCATCTCGGCGTGGTGCGCTTCGGCGATACCGAGCTGGTCCTCGTTCATATCGACGCCGATGACCTTGCCGTTCGGGCCGACCAGCTTGGAGGCCAGGTACACGTCGCGTCCCGTACCGCAGCCGAGGTCGAGGACCGTGCAGCCCTCGAGAGCCGGGGGCAGCGGGCTTCCGCAACCGTAGAAGCGGGACGTGACGTCTTCGGGAATCTCCTCGAGAATCTTCTGGATGTAGTTGGGCATGCTCTCAGGCCCGCACGCACACGTGTTGGTGGCCATCTCGCCGTGCTCTTTCATGCTTACGTTGCTGTAGTATTCTTTGATTTCTTCGCGGCTTACTGCCATCGTTTTTCCTTTCTGTCTATTTCATTTCCAAAACGGTTAAAACCTGACAAGTCGAAGCGGGGCGGATCTCGTCAAGCGCACGTTGTCGGCCACCAGCATGCAGTTGAAGCCCATCGCCCTCCTTCGCATCTTCGCGGCGATTACGCCTCTGCCGACTGCTTGTGAAGCGGCTCGAGCCAGTACATCCACAGCAAGGCGCCCACGATACCGCCGATGATCGGAGCGATTACGTACACGACCCATACGCCCGGCTCGAACACGGCAGAGGGGTCCGCACCTGCGATGCAGGCAACGATACGCGGCATGATGTCACGGGCTGGGTTGAAGCCGGCGTCCGTCATCGGACCCACGGTGCAGATGCCCATCGTGATGGTCAAACCGATGAAGAGCGGGAAGATCATGTCGCCGGGTTTGCCGACGTTGGCGTCTTCGGTCATCGAGAAGATGATGATCAAAAGGATGCAGAGCATGATGCCCTCGCCAAGGGCGCCCTGCAGGACGCCGATGGTCAGGCCGGGGTTGTTCGGATACGGCTCGGCCCAAACCGTGATCGCGCCCGCCCAATCGGCACCCTTGGGGGATACTTCGCCAGCAGGCAGCGCGGCGAGCGTCGCCAACGTGGGCTCGAAGTACAGCCATAGGATGAATGCGGCCAGGAAGGCGCCGAGGCACTGGCCGATAAGGTAGATCGGCAGTTCCTTCCACTCGAGGCGCTTCGCGACGCACATGGCAATTGAGACTGCGGGATTGAAGTGCGCGCAAGACAAGTTGCGCGTGGCGTAGATGGCGATGGCGATGGTGATGCCCCATACCATGCCTACCTGGAACGGACCCGTGTGGGCCCCGGCCATCACGGCGGTTGCGACAGCACCGATGCCGAAGAAGCACATCAGGAACGTGCCGAGCAACTCGCCGCTAAATGCACGAGCTGTACTGTTCATGTTGTTCCAATTCCTTTCGTTTGCGTGACGCTTTCGGGCATGCGCAGAGTGAATTGGAGCAACAACCCGTATAATAGGCATTGCTCTACCCAGAGCGAGCCGGCGTATCGCACGCAAGCAGTTCACCTGTTGGCCGACAGATGAACTGCGCGATTCGCCGGCGTCTTTCTTTCATCGGATGCGCCCTGCGCAAAACCCAGCAAACTACTACATTTAGTTCGCCACTTGCATTGTAATCCTATAGTAGACATTGTCAAATACCAGTTTGGCGCCATTGGGCTCATACAGACTATAGGCGTCCAGAAATGCACCACAACCAGGCATGGAACCGTGAACAGTGCAGTTATCGATTCTTTCTTGACTGAACACGAGACGGCCGTCCACTTTACGCCACGTTTTCGGAAACGTTCCCGATGGCGTGAGGTCCGAAGGCCTGCCGGTGCCTTCTACCATGCCGAGCTCACGCTGCAGCATCCCCGAAAGCGCGTGCCGGGCTATATGCGGTCAGTACCGCGCCTTGACGGTCGGGTTTTCTGCGATTACCTTGCGCAGCTCTTCGATGTAGCTTGCGAGAAGCACGCTTTGGCGCCGCTCGTCGTGCATGATGTAGCCGACTTGCATGGTCTCGTCGACGTCGAGCGGTATAGAGACGATTCCCGAATGCATTTCGCTCGACAGCACGCCGGTCGATATCGTGTAGCCGTTGAAGCTCGTGAGCAGGTTCGTGAGCGTGCCGCGGTCGGAGAAGCGGATGTTGCGGTCGTGCGCGAGGTATCCGAAAGGCTCTTCGGAGTAGTAGAACGAATTCGTCGTCCCCTGCTCGAACGAGTAGCGCGGGTAGGGCTCGAGGTCTTCGAGCTTGACGGAAGGTCGTCCGGCAAGCGGATGGTCCACGCCCACGAAAACGTGGACGCGGGCGTCGAACAGGGGGTAGAACGACACGTCAGCGTCGCTGAAGGCCTTCTTCAGCACGCGCGAGTTGAAGCTGTCGAGGTAGAGGATGCCGATATTGCTCCTGAACGTGCGCACGTCCTCGATGATCTGACCGGTGGCGCATTCCCTGAGGGTGAAGTCGTATCGGTCGGAACTGCATTTCTCTGCGACGTTTATGAACGCTTGCAGGCTGAAATAGTAGTGCTGCGTGGAGACGGCCAGGCGCCTGCTCGACGCCGTGCCTTTCGCGTAGCGCTCCTCCATCATGTCGGCTTGCTCGATGACCTGGCGCGCATAGCCGAGCAGCTCCGTCCCGTCGTTCGTGAGCGTGACGCCGCGGTTGCTGCGCATGAAGATCGTGATGCCGAGCTCGCGCTCGAGCTCCTTCATGGCGGTCGAGAGGTTCGATTGGGAAATATAGAGCGCCTGGGCAGCGGCGTTGATGCTGCCGTGCTCGCTGATGGCGATAAGGTATCTTAGCTGCTGCAGGGTCATACCGCTATTCTATTCGAAACGCGTGCAGTTTCGCTCGCAAATCGGTCCTTCCGGCGACAATGCGCGAGAGTTGTTTTCGGGCATTTTCCGCCATGTTCTTGCCGTTCGCGTAAACTAGCCTCTTGTACCACGAAGCGAAAGGCAAGCGATGAATCTGAGCGAAGCAATCGACCACGCGAGCACGTTGTTCATGCCCGAATTCCTGTTCGGCATGGACGATTCGATGATCGAGGGGGAACGCGCCGTCAACGAAGAGGCGTTGCACCTGCTCATCGAAGAATACTTCAAGAACCCCGACCCTTCGTTCGGGTTCGATCTCGTGCTCGACCTCGCGGATCGCAACCGCAGCTTGAGCGACATGCTCCCGCCCGAGACGGTGGGCGGCGACCGCTCGCGCAGCCGCAATCTCGCGAGCAGCTTGTCGGACGACGACGTGCTGCGCGGCATCGCGGCGCTTCAGCACCGCAAGCCGGAAAGCGTGCAGAAGGAAGCCGCCGGCATGAACGCCACGCGTGGCGTTCTCTACGGGAGCAAGCCGGCCAAGGGCACCTTTGTGGGAATCGACATCGAGACGACGTCGAACAGCCCCGATCGCGGCTACATCGTCAACATCGGGTGGGAGCTCATCGACTTGACAGACGGGGCCGTGCCCTACGATGGCGAGTCGTATTTCTGCGGATTGCCCGACCAATACGAGGAAACGGGCGTTCCGCTCTCCGAGGTGCACAAGATTACCTGGGCAGACGTCGAGGGTAAGCTTCCGTTCCGAGAAGACGTCGAGCTGCAGAAGAAGCTGCTTAAGCTCTTGACGAAGAAGCCCTTCATGGCCCACAACGCCGCGTTCGAGGATGCCTGGTTCCTGTTGCACCTGCCCGGCTACGCCGAGGCGCGCAAGGCGGGCAAAGTCGTTCCGATCGACACGCGCGACATCTGCCGCGCGCTCGACCCGGAAGTGAAGTTCATGTCGTGGGAGGCGCATCCGGCGAGCCTGGAGGCGTGGTCGCAGCGCCGCGGCACGCTCGCCGCCGACGAGGCCGAGCGCCACTTGGGCCTCGAGGATGCCGACCTCATGCTTCGCACGGTCATGGCCGAGCTGAAAGAGCGCAACTTGCTGAAATAGCATGCGGCGCGCGGCGGGGCCTGCGCTCTTGCCGCACGTCGAGGCGCGGCAAGAGCGCAGGCTTCGTTGCATGTAAAAGGGGCGCCACTTTCGAAGGTGGCGTCCCTTTCGTGTTCGTGCGCGGGATTGCTACGGACGCGCGGTTCCGCACTGGCCGCAGAAGTTGCCGGCGTTCTCCTGGCCGCACTGCGGGCAAATCCAGGTTGCGGGAGCCGGTTTGGCCGTTCCGCACTGGCCGCAGAAGTTGCCGTTGTTGACGCTGCCGCACTGCGGGCAGGTCCAGCCGCCTGCGGGAGCGGCGCCGGGCTGTCCGCCCACGGCCCCGGCGAAGGGCTGCGCGCTATAGCCGCCGCCAGCAGCGGCGGCGGGGGCGTACTGCCCAGGCTGCTGCTGATAGCCGCCGCCACCTTGCGCGAACATGCCGGCTGCCGCCTGGCCGCCCATGCCGCCGGCCATGCCCATGCCCATGAACGCGTTCATGGCGCCGTTCGGGTTGTTGGCCGCGTCGCGCATCGCGTCGCCGGCAGCGGCTGCGGTGTAGGCGCCTGCCATGTTCGGGTCGCGCAGCGGAGCCGCGGTCTGCAGGTTCTTCAGGCGCTCTTCGTCTTCCTCGGACATCGTGATGGAGTTGATGCCGAACGAGACGATCGTGATGCCGCGCTTCTGGGACCAGTCTGCCGAAAGCTCCTCGTTCAGGATGTTCGCCAAGTCCTTGGCATGCGCCGGGATGGCGGAGTAGCGGACGCCCATCTCGGAGATCCGCGCGAGCGACGGCTGGAGCGCGAGCAGGAGCTCGCTCTTCATCTGCGACTCGAGGCGGTCGCGCTTGTAGGGCTCTTCGACGTTGCCGCAGACGTTCTTGTAGAACAGCAGCGGGTCGGTCAGCTTGAAGGAGTACTCGCCGTTCATGCGGACGCCCGGCTCGAACTCGAAGCCGAGGTTCGTGTCGACGATGCGCATGGGGATCGGCGTGGAGGTGCCGTACTTGTTGCCGTAGATCTCCTTCGTGTTGAAGTAGTAGATGCGCTGGTCCTTGCCCGTGTCGCCGCCGAAGGTGAAGCGCTGGCCGATGCGCTCGAACGTTGCCTTGATGCCCTCGCCGAGGTCGCCGTAGAAGATGGACGGCTCGGTGGAGCGGTCGTAGACGAACTGGCCGGCTTCGGCGCAGACGTCGACGATCTCGCCGGATTCGACGATGATCATGCACTGGCCCTCGTTGACGGCGATGACCGAGCCGTTCGAGATGATGTTGCTCTCGCCCTTGGTGTTCGAGCTGCGCCCATGATCGGAGGTGCGCTTCTGGCCCTTTACCGCGAGCGTGTCCTCGTCGATGGAGTCGCAGTAGAAAAACTCGCGCCAGGAGTCAGCGAGCACGCCACCGGCCGCGCCTGCAATTGCGTGAATCAAACCCATAGTCGCTCCTTACTGTTGCTTTCTGCCGCATCCAGCGCTGCGACGGGCGCTTTCTATGACCTGGGAACATCATACCCGATGGGGGCCGTTCCCCTCGTCCCGAAACTAGAACTTGCCGCCTCCCGACGAGCTGAAGCCGCCGCCACCGCCGCCGCCCCAGCCGCCTCCGCCGAAGCCGCCGCCACCGCCGCTGCTGCTTTCCTCTTCCTTCGGCTTCGGCGTGACGACGAGCGACGTGTCGACGAACTGGTCGTCGGAGTGGGTGAGCTCGAAGCTGCCCGCGTCGAGGTAGTTGGTTGCGCCGGTTTGCTCGCGAGCGGTCTTCATCGCGCTTTTCTCGCCGTTGACCTTGCTGAATGCGGCGCCTGCGGGAATGCCGAAAATCGCGAGGATCTTGAGGATGGCCGACAGCGGGTCGGGTTCGGTCCACGGCTCGCCTTTGACGCTGTAGTACTCGAGCTGCTCGCCGATCTTGCCGTAGTACGCCTCGGCGCCATCTACCCAGTTGTCGGAGCTTAGCTCGTCCTTGACGGCCTCTTCCATGGCTGCGATGCCTTCGTCGGAGAACGAGTACGAGCCCTGGCCGTAGGCGATCGTGACGTAGTCGCGCGATTTGACGGCCAGCACGAGCATGATGCCGTCCTTGCCCGAGCCCAGGCCTAGGTCGTTGGCGCGGTAGAAGCTTGTCGCGAAGTTCGTGCGCTGCGCCGACGTGGGGTTGTCCAAGCCGTTCATCTTGTCGACGACCAGCAGGTACACGCCCATGTTGTACTTCTCCGCCAGCTGGGTGGCTTTCGCCTCGAGGGCCGTGCGCTGCTCGTCGGAGAACAGCCCGTAGGCGTCGGTGACGTAGGTGCCGTTGTAGGGCACGTCCGACGAGGCGTTGGGCTGCTTGCCCGAAAGGGCCTGGCCCACGTCGTCGAAGAACGTCTCGCCCGCTCCCGCCCAGTCGCTCCTTCCGAGGTAGGGGTTGATCTCGTTGATGAAGTGCTGCAGCATGGCGTTCGTCAGCGTCTGCTCGGCATTGCCGGCCGAGACGAACGAGAACGATTGCTCGGGGACGCAGAGCAGGAACACGACGCAGCCGTTGGCCGTGGCCTTGTCGAGCGCGTAGGAATCGACGAAGTCCTCGGCAAAGTCCTGGGCGCTCGCGTGGCTGCCGAGGTCGTCGACGATGAGGTAGACGGCCGCCACGTCATACTTGCTTCGCACCTCGCTCGCCATGGTGTTGAGGCGCGAGATTTCGTCAGAGCTCAGCAAGTCGTCGTGGTCTATGACCGAGGTCGTGCCCGCCACGGCGGCGGGGCCGTCGGTGCCGAGGTCGACTTCGGCGAACGCCAGCGCGGGCGCTCCGGCGAGCGAGGCGCCGAGCATGAGCGCGAACAAAAGCGATGCGAGCTTCTTGAATGATTTCATGCGAGCACCTCCCTAGAAACCGAACACGAAGAATATGATCGCCGCGATGACTATGGCGAGCGGCGCGAACATCATCAGGAACCGTTTGGTGACCTTGCCGTTGTCGATGGGCAGGTCTCCGATGAGCTTGCCCGTCTGCCCGTTCATGGCGAACAGGTAGTCCTGGCCGTTCCACTTGGTGTGGAGCATCCAGACCGGCAGCAGCGCGTAGGCGATGTTCGTCCAGGTGACGTTGGCGTTGGCGTGCGCGAGGTCCGTTTCCATGTAGCCGCGGGCCGTGTCGGAGAACTGATCGATGCAGGTGTTCTGCACGCGCGTTCGCGCACGGCTGTCGCATTCCTTGACGTCGAGGTCGTAGCGGTCGGTCACGTAGCCGGGCAGGTAGCCGATCGAGAACGGCACGAGCTCGCTGTAGTCGTACGGCTCGATGGCGTCCATGTGCGCATCGGGCATCCTCGTGGAGCCGTCGACGGGTACGCGGTGGAAATCCATGTTGCCCTCGCGGTGCAACAGCCAGTGATCCGTTTCCGTGTAGATGTTATCCGAGTCGGACCACGTGCGGATGTTGCGCCCGTTGAACGTCACGCTGCCTTCCGCCTTGCCCGTGTAGAGCCAGAACGGAACGTAGACGCCCTGCACTTCCTCGATGTGGTTGTTTGCCGTGAAGTCGTTCGGGAGCAGGGGTTTTCCACCATAGTAGCTCTTGAGGGCGCTGATCGCCGCGTCCTTGTCGAGCTTGAACGGGATGACGTAATCCGGCTTCAGGACGTTGGAGAGCTGACCGGGCACGACGGCGTTGTTGCCGCAGTACGGGCAGCTCGTTACGGCGGTCACCTGGTCGACCATGAGCTGGGCGCCGCACGATGGGCAGTTGTACGCGCGCAAGTTGTCCGCGTCCGCGCCGGTCCATTTCGAATTGGCCAGGTAGTCCTGGATGGGGTCGCCGGTGGAAACGTGCTGGGCCTCCACGCGCGTGTCGCCCGCAACGGACGCGGCGGCAGCCGACATTTCCTGGGACTCCCGCTTTCCGGTGGCTGCCTCGTCGGCCTTCTCCTGCTTTTGGGCGTACAGCGCCTCGATTTCCTCGGGCGCAAACGTCGATTCGCAGAATTCGCATTGGAGCTTGCCGATTTGGCCGTTGAAGGACAGCCGGCCATTGCAATTGGGGCATTGGTACGTCGTAGTGGTAGCCACGTGTCACCTCCGTAAAGATGGCGCTGCTCGGTTACCGATTATTCTACTCCTAAATATGTGTGCGGGAGCGTTTGAGGGCCAGACGTTACCGGTCGATTTCGTCGCGCGGGTCGCGCAGCTCGTTGGGGGCGACGTAGATTTGGCTGAACCCGATTTCCGACAGAGCCTGGGCCGTTCGCCACGGCGGGCAGATGTCGTCGTGCTCGGCGCAGTAGTTCAACGCTTCGACGAGCGTGATGTTGTGGTAGAGGTCGGCCATCGTGTCGACGTCGGGGATGGGCGGCAGCCACAGCGCCGGGAGGCCGAGCTCGCGCGCCTTCGCGATGTAGGCCGGCAGCACGGTCAGCCCCGTCGGGTTGTAGAACACGCCCGTGTGCGAGAAGTCCGTCTCGCGCGTCCAGCCGACGACCGAGACGCCCATTTCCTGGTCGGGGGCGAGGACGATGCCGCCGCCGGGCACGCCGTCGAGCTTGTGCAGCTGCTCGAACCCGAACTTGACGTCCGATTTCGTGAGCGCGGGCATGTCGGCGCCCATGGACAGGATGCAGTCGGCGCCGCGCTCCCACGCCTGCTCGAACGCATGGTTGTAGTGCTCGTCGAAGCTCGCGCCCTCGTCCACGATGAACTCGATTTCCCGCGGCCATTCGCCGGCGTCGTGGAACAGGGAGCGCATGGGCTCGAGGTTGCGTGCGGGCGCCGTCGAGATGACGAGGTCGTACGTGTCGCGCGCGTCGCCGTCTTGCGGCGCGTTTTCCAAATCGGAGAGCGCCGCGCAGATGATCTCGACGACGTCGAACAGCATGCAGTGGTACAGCACCGATGCGACTTCGGGGGCGAAGATCCCGTCCTTCAGCGTCGTGAGCCGCGTCTTGACGAGGCCCGGTTCGGGCAGCTTCGAGAACAGGAGTACGGTGTTCTTGCGTTCGCGCATGTCAGTTCCTTTCGTTTCGCGAGTGCAACCTTGCCAAATCTCGGGGCGGACGTCAACTCGCGTCGCCGGCGTTCGCTACAATGGTATGCGAACTCCCGCGTTGCGGGAGGCGGACTTGAGCCGACAAGCTATGCGCCGATTGGCGAGGACGAGGTGGTTGCGATGGCTAAACTGGTGGTCTTGGTTCGACACGGGAAAGCCCAGACGCGTTCGGCGGACGTCGCCGACGAAGAGCGCGTTCTCACGGACGCGGGCAAGCGCTCGCTTGCGGCGTGGCTTCCACGGTCGGCGCGTTTGCTGGCCGAGGAGGGCGTGACGGAAGCCGAGCTGTGGGCGAGCCCGTCCAAGCGCACCATCCAGACTGCCGAGCTCGTCGCATCCGCCTTGAAACGCGAGGCGGGGATCAGGGCGGCCGGCGTCGTCGAGGCGCCCTGCCTGTGGAGCCAGGATGTCGACGCGTTCGTGCGCGAGGTACGCGCCTGTTCCGCCGATGCGGTCGTCGCCGTGGGGCATAACCCGTTCTGCGAGGACTTCGCGCAGGCCGTTTGCGGCAGTGCGGTGCCGTTTGCGACGGGGGCCGTCGCCGCGTTCAGGCTCGACGAGGAAGGCGACGCAGGCGCCGGTCCGGCTGCCGATGCGGCCTTCGCCGTTTCGGGGCGGCTGCTCTGGCTCGTGCAGGGTCCGGAATCCAAGCGGTGGAAGAACGTGTGCGATATGGAAAAGGTCGTTCGCCGCGCTTCCGACGCTGTCGGCGAGCGGCTCGAGACGTTCCTCGCGAACACGGATGACGTGGAGGCGGCTCACAAGGTGCGCGTCTCGATACGCACCATGCGGGGGCTGCTCTCGTTCGTCGAGCCGTTCCAGCAGCGGTCGCAGAACAAGCAGATGACGCGCGATTTGCGCGACAACGTGCTGTGCACGTCCCGCCTGAGGGAGCTCGACGTGCTTTCGGACCAGGTAGCGCAGCTCGATCCGTCCGCCGAGGACCTTCTCGCCGCCTGCGCCGAGGAACGCGCCCGCGAGTGCGAGCGGACGGTCGCGCAGCTCACGTCCAAGGATGCGGCCAAGCGCTTCGCCCGCGTCCGCATGGCCGCGCGCAACTTGAGATGGAAAGACCGGGTCGTGCAGGAGGGGCTTGGCCCCGACGCCGTGCCGGCGCGGTTCGCCGAGGTCGCGTCCGGCGTCGACTGCGATCTGGCGACGCTCGACTTGGCGGATGCCGAGCAGACCCACGACGTGCGCAAGCGCGCAAAGCAGGTGCGGTATGCCGCAGAGCGGTTCGGCGGCATGATCGGTGCCGAAGCGCCCGCGACGGCGGCCCGCATGGAGGGGGTGCAAGACGAGCTCGGCGCCCTGTGCGATGCGCGCGTGAACGTGGGGCTTGTCGACGCGTTCCCGAAAGAGGGCCTTTCGGAGCAGGCGATTTGGGCCCTGGGGCTGCTCCGGGCGCAGAACGAGTCGTACATATACGCCGCGCTGCGCGAGGCGCGGCACGAGCCGGTGGACGAGACGCGGCCCGTGCCGGAAGGCGAGGACGAGACGCGGCCCGTGCCGGAAGGTGAGGCGCCGGACGAGATGCAGGGCGCATCGCAAGGCGAGCCGGGCGCCGACGGGCTCGCCTCGTAACCCGTTTCAAGCTCGGGTCGGCAACGTGTCCGCCCGATAAAACGCCGGCGGCCAGGCGGGTTGCGCCGCCTGGCCGCCGGTCGGCATTGCGTCGCCCGTTTACATGAGCTTGCAGATCTCCTCGGCGAACGTCAGCGGGTCTTCGATGGGCAGACCCTCGACGAGCAGCGCCTGGTTGTAGAGCAGGTCGGTGTAAAGCCGCAGCTTCGTCTGGTCGTTGTCCGCGAAGGCGGTTTTCAGCGTCTCGAACGCGCTGTGCTGCGTGTTCAGCTGGAGAACGCGCTCGGCGCGCGGGATGGAATCGGCGTCGGGGCCTTGGCGCAGGATGCGCTCCATCTCGAGCGAGACCTGGCCGGCGGACGTCAGGCGCGCCGGGGCGTCGATCGCCATCGGGGCGACCTCGATTTTCGAAACCTCGTCGCCGAGAACCTTCTGCATGGCCTCGAACAGGTCCTTGTTGGCCTCGGTCGCCTCCTCAGCGACCTTCTTCTCGTCGTCGCTCGCCAAGTCGAGGTCGGCGGTCTGGACGTTCTTCAGCGTCTTCTCCTGCCACGTGTTCATCGTCTTGAGGACGAACTCGTCGACGTCGTCGGTGCACAGGAGCACGTCGAAGCCCTTCGTGTGCAGCGTCTTGACGATGGGGAGGTTGCGCAGGCGCTCGACGGACTCGCCCGCCGCATAGTAGATGTCGCCTTGCTCCTCGGGCATGGCCTCGATGTATTCGGCGAGCGTGATGTACTTCTGCTGGCTCGCCGAGTAGAACAGGAGCAGCGGGGCGAGCTCGTCTGCCTTCGAGCCGTAGCTCTGGTAAATGCCGAACTTGATGGAGCGGCCGAAGTTGTCGAAGAACAGCTCGTAGTCGTCGCGGTCGTTGTCGCGCATCTTCTCGAGCTCGGACGTGATCTTCTTCTCGACCTTGTTCGCGATGGCGCGAAGCTGGCTGTTGCGCTGGAGCGTCTCGCGCGAGATGTTGAGCGACAGGTCGGACGAGTCGACGACGCCGTGGACGAAATTGTAGTAGTCGGGCAGCAGGTCGGCGCACTTGTCCATGATCATGACGTTGGAGCTGTACAGCGCCAGGCCCTTCTCGTAGTCGCGGCTGTAGAGGTCGAACGGCTGGCGCGACGGGATGAACAGCAGCGCGTCGTAGCTCAGGGCGCCTTCGGCATGGACGGAGATCGTGCGCTGCGGGTCGGCGAAGTCGTGGAAGTCGGACTTGTAGAACTCGGCGTACTCCTCGTCCGTGACCTCGGACTTGCGGCGCTTCCAAATCGGGATCATCGAGTTGATGGTCTCGACCTCGGTGTAGTCCTCGTATTGCTGGACGTAGTCGTCGCCGGCGTCCTCGGGCTTCGGGAGCGGGCGCGTCTTCGTCGTCTCCATGCGGATGGGGTAGCGCACGTAGTTGCTGTAGCGCTTGATGAGCTCGCGCAGCTTCCACTCGCTGAGGTACTCGCTGTAATCGTCCTCGTCGGTATCGTCCTTCAGCGTGAGGATGATGTCGGTGCCGTGGGTCTCCTTCTCGCCGGGCTCGATGGTGTAGCCCGCGATGCCGTCGGACTCCCAGACGTTCGCCTCGTCGCTGCCGTAGGGGCGGCTCACGACGCGCACGTTCTTCGCGACCATGAACGAGGAGTAGAACCCGACGCCGAACTGGCCGATGATGTCGGCGGCGTCCGTTTCGGAGAAGTCGTTTTCCTCCTTGAACTGCTGGCTGCCGGAATGGGCGATCGTGCC
>CAMOUE010000003.1 GCA_946626265.1 uncultured Eggerthellaceae bacterium
ACTCATTGCGTGCAATGAGTCGGGGTAACAGGGAGGCCGACTCACTCGGGAGGCCGGCTTACTCGTCTCATCAGAAACGAACGAGGCGCCGGCATCAAATGCCGGCGCCTCGCTTCACGCGCTATCCGAACTGGAGCGGCTTACGCCCAAGACCTCTTGGCGGCGTGGCTCTCGTAGTCCTCGCCCATCATGTCCTTGAACACGGCGGACAGCTCCTCGACTTCCCAGAGGTAGCCGGTGCCGGCTTCGCGCTCGGCGTGGGCAACCGTCTGCGGATAGACGTAGCGGTCGATCTTGCCAGAAGACTTGAACCCGAACACCTCGCCCGAGATGCGCGCTGCCTCGTCGGTGCACAGGTACGCGAAGATGGGACCGAGGTTCGCGGGATCGCCGTGATCGGCCTCGACGACGGCCAGCAGGCGCGGGTCGGGATCGTTGCCCGTCATCTCCTTCACATGGCGCAGCATCTTGTTGTACTCGACGGCATGCGCGGGCGACTGGCCTTGCGGGCAGTACGCGTTCACGGTGACGCCGAAGCGGAACAGCTCCTTGGCCGCCGCATACGTGAGGCCCACGATGCCGGCGTTGCCCGCCGAGTAGGCATCGTTGCCGGGAAGCCCGATCCATGCATCGGACGAGCCGTTGAAGATGCGGCCGTAACCCTGCTCGATCATATGAGGCACGGCGGCTTTCATCATGTGGAAGGCGCCCTTCATCTTCGTGACGGTCATCTTGTCCCAATCGGCGTCGGAAAGCTGCGTGATGCCGCCGGTGCCCATGCCCGCAGCGTTGTTCACGACGATATCGATACGGCCCCATGTGTCGAGGGCGGCCTGCACGAGCGCCTTCGCGTCCTCTTCGACAGTAACGTCGCCGTACACGGCGATAGCCTCGCCGCCTTCGGACTTGATGAGCTCGGCCGTGGCATCGGCATCGCCAGCCAACGAGAGCATCTCCTGGTAATCCTCCTCGGGCATGGAGTCCTTATCGTAAGCCTGCGAGCTGAACCCTCCCGGCTTGCGGTTGTTGGTGACGACCTTCGCGCCCTCACGCGCCAAGCCGATGGCGATTCCGCGGCCGATGCCCTGGCCGGAGCCGGTTACGATAGCGACTTTCCCTTCGAGCGATTTCGACATGATGGATCTCCTCTCTCTAGATTGCGTTCGCGATGCCCCAGGCATCCGTGATGGCATCGTGGATGACGCGCTTGTCGTCGCAGCGGCTGCGCAGAATCGCGTCGCCCACCAGGTACGTCTCGGGTATGGCTGCCCGGATTTCGTCGAACATCTTCGGACGGCCGTGATAGCCGCGGCACATGATGATGCTGTCGCAGGCGACCTCGACCTCCTTCTTCTTCGAATCGCGCAACACGACCCCGGTTTCGGTGACCGATGCGATGGAGTGACCGAACTTGTACTGCAGCTTGCCCGAGCGCTGGTACTCGCCCATGAGCACGTTCAGGCGCTGCTGCTGCGGCGACGAGTTGTCGTCGCCGAGTTCCATGGAGCCCATGCGCAAACCGCGGCGCGAGCTGACAATCACGGTCTTGCCCTTCAGCAGCAGGCTGTACGCCATCTCGAGGTTCATGAAGCAACCGCCGACGATGAGCACCGTATCGCCCGTCTCGAACGCCTCGGGGTCGGTGGCATAGTCGAACACGGAGATGACCTTGTCGGGGTAGTCCGACGAGCCCTTGCATTTGGCAGGCAGCGGCGAGGCGCCGGTGGCGACGATGACGGCGTCGTATCTGGCATCGATGATGTCTTGCGCGGTCGCTTCCTTCTCGATGACGTTGACGCCGCGTTTCTCGACCTGTACGGCATAGTAGTCGATGAGGTGCTTGATGTCGCCCTTGAAGCCGGGGTCGAACGCGGCCTCGTTCATGGTACCGCCGATCTTGCGCTTCTCGTAGAGGTCGACCTCGTGGCCGCGCTGGCGCAGCAGGCACGCCGCCTCGCAGCCAGCCGGACCGCCGCCGATGATCCCGACGCGCTTCACGCGCGTGATGGGGTTGATGTCGCGGATGCCGGCCATGTTGCACTGCGGGTTGACCGAGCAGCGCAAGCCGTACGCGGAGTCGAACGTCGCCATCGTGCCGACGCAGCCCTTCGTGCAGCGGATGCAGGGCTTGATGTCCTCGGGACGCCCTTCGCGCAGTTTGACGGCCCAGTACGGGTCGGCGATGATGGGGCGGCCCAGGCCGATGTAATCGCATACGCCTTCCTCGAGCGCCTGTTCGGCGAGTTCGGGCGTCGTGAAGCCGCCGTCGAGGATGATGGGAATCTTGATGCCAGCGTCCTTGAACGCCTTTGCGGTGGGCATGAAGTCGCCGCGCGGGTCGTACTGCGCGTTGATGCACTTCACGTTGCGGTAATCGCCGCCCATGATGTGGAAGGCCACGATTCCGGTCTTCTCGAGTATCAGGGCTTGCGCGACGCCCTCTTCGAGTGTCAGGCCATCGGCGCTGCGCTCGTCTCCGCACAGACGCGCGACAATCGGGAAATCCTTGCCGCACTGCTTCTGGATCTCCACGATGATCTCCTTGTAGAAACGCACGCGGTTCTCGGTCGACCCGCCGTACTCGTCGGTGCGGTGGTTGTAGAACGGACTGCAGAACATCGCGATGAGGTGGTTGATGGCGCCGTGGATCTCGACGCCGTCGAACCCGGCCTGCTTGGCGCGCTTGGCGCCGATGCCGAACTGCTCGACAGTCTTGCGGATCTCGGCCTTGGACATGCCCGTGATGGGGAACGGCATGATTCCGCCCATCATCTCGTTCATGGTGGACGGGCCCATGGACGGGCGGTCGTGCAACGTGATCTGCTTGCCCATGTGGTTGAGCTGCAGAATCGCCTTCACGTTGTAGTCTCGGATTGCGGATGCGAGACGGGCCAGGCCGGTCACATGCTCCTGGCGCGTGATCATCTGGCTGTTCTCCTCGCCCTTGCCGGCGAAGTCGTCGATGAACGTGCACTCCACGAAGATGATGCCCATGCGGCCCTTGGCCTGCTCGATGTAGAACCTGAGGGAACGGTCGGTGATGAAGCCGTCTTTATCGGCGTTGAGCGTGCCCATCGGAGCCATGACGACGCGATTGGGAATGTCCCAACGGCCAATCGTCCCCGGCTCCAGAAGCTTGGGAAATTGCGAAGCCATTAGTTTCTCCTCTGAAACTGCCCTCCCCCCAATCTCTCATCCAAGGCAGATTCTAGAGAAAACGACTTAGATATTCAATTAATTTCCTTCTATTGGAAACAAATTTCCAATTCTGTACCCATGCGGTCTTTCGTTAGTACGACTCGATCTTGCGCTCGAAGTCGTCCATGTCGTCGTAGCGGTCAACCAGCGCGGATATCTCGGCTATGAGCTTGCGTTTGTTTGCGAAGCTCATTCCATTGAGCTTGGAGAACGGCAGTCCCATGACCTTGAGCGCGAACGCGGGATCCCAATCGAGCGTCTTGTTGAACGCGTTGAGCTCGCTTATTGCGTTCAACGAATCGTGGTCGACGATTTCTGAAAGCTGGGAGGCGATGCGCTCGACGATCCCCGATTGCGTGCTCGCCAGAGGTATCTGGTACTCGATGAACTCGTCCGATGTCAGGAAATGGCTGAAGCCCACGAGGGAATGGACCTCCCATCGGCCCATGTATTCGGCCGCGCTGTTCAACAACGCCACCGCTTCGGCCGGCGGGAGCTTCGTCTGCACGCCGGGAAACATCTGCAGGCGGAACATCGAATGCACGATCGTGTACACGACGAAATAGCTCGTCATGGAAACGTCTCCATGAATTACCTGATCGACGACCTTTTCCGATAAGTCGGGGCGAATGAGCAGGCGGCGGCTGCCATTGTAGTCCATCGCGATTATCTGGTTCGCCGGGAATGCCGTCGACATCTCCGAGTCGATGTTCGAGTTGATGAAATCGGCCGCCTGCTTCGCCGTCATGTGCATGCTGTCGAAGTTGTGCGCCATGTCGCGCGCCATTCCCCCGGGCACGATGACGGGCCGCTCGATCACGTCGAATTGCAGAAACCATACCTGGTCGACCAATCGGGCGCTCTCGAGGGTGCCCAACAACAGCCCCGCCACCTCGGGCATCACGACACCGTAGAAGTCAGCTCCGGAAAAGATGAACCCGAGTATGTCCTTGAGCTGGTCTTCGTCGATAGTGCGCACGCTGCCGCCTTCGAGCTTCGACAGGTACGAGGGGCTCTTTCCCAAGTGTTCTGCCACGTCTTTCGACGAAACGCCATTGCGTACGCGAACGGTTTTGAGCAGGGACGCCAGCTCCGGCGTCACGTCGAACTTCATCCTTCGCACCTCCGGCTTCCGGGGTCGGGCGCTTATACTGCAATAGTATCATTCAATATCTTGCATTACATACTGAGTTTCATATTGATTAATTCAATTAATTTCTCTATGATTAAACTCATTGAAAGCAGGATACCTTCAATCTCTCATCTTTTCCATCCAATCCGCCATCCTGCTTAACGTTCATCTCGTTGTAAAGGGTCAGCATGGAAAAGTTAACTCTCTTTCCGCTTCGCGCGCAGGAAGATGCGCTGAAGCGGGCTTTGATCGCGGGCGGTTTCACGCTTCTCGACGACGGAACGGCGCTGGAAATCGAGACGCCCGACTGGGCAATCGAGCTTTTCAAGCGCCCCGAGGGCGCATCGAGGAAACCCATCATGCTCGAAGACGGCAACTATGCGCTGCGCTCCGAGCTTCTGGCGGCGCAGTTGTCGAAGCTGCAGGGCGGCGTGCCCTGCAAGGCGTTTTCCGCCGGCACGGTATACGATGGACGCGACGAGGCGCATCCCGCTCACCGTGTCATCCAGGGCGTGTGGATCGCCGAATCGCTGTCGGCCCGCGAATGCGCACGTTTCGCCGGACTGCTCGCGGAAGCGGCCTTCGGCATCGGCGCCACGGTTGACGTCGAGGGCACCGGAAACGTGAAGGCCACGATCAGCGCAACTGTGGACGACAAGACGTTCCAGTTTGCCACCGCAGGCAAGGCTTCCGCCATGGCTCGTGCGCTGCTGGGCATCGCCGGCACCGAGACGGCGGCGTGGTTCTTCGAAATCGACGTCGACGCCGTCACGATGGCCACGTACGGCATCGAATCGCGCGACGAGCTCTATTCCCCGCTCGTTTCGAAGCTCAAGGGCTACGAAGGGAACGCGCCGACGTTTGGCGGCCTGTACTTCAGCCGCGCTTCCAACGTCCTGCGCAAGCTCGGGTTCTGCGAGTTCGCAGGACTCCCGGTTTACGAATCCGACTGCTACGTGAAGATGAACATGATCCAGGAGGCATGGGACACCAACAACGTCGGCGTCAAGGTCGACGAGCCCCTCGGAGCCTACACCGGCCTGCCCACCGTGCTCACCCCCGCACTCGAAGAAGCGCTCGCTGCAAACTGGAAGGCAGGGGAACAGGAGTGCAAGATCTTCGAAATCAGGCACATCTTCCTTCCCGGACGCGACGGCAACGACCCCATCGAGAGGGTGGCGCTCTCCTTCGGCGCCTATGGACCTGAAATCGACAAGGTAGCCTGGCGCAAGATCGTCGACGAGTTCCTCACCGAGTTCGGCATCGACAACCATTTCTTCATGCCCATCCCGCCCGGCGTCGCTCCGGCATACCATCCCGCCGACTCATGGGTGCTCATGGACCAGAACATGACCTACCTCGAGAGCAATTTCGGCAGCATCTCGCCGGTCGCCCTCGAGAACCACGGCATCGGCACCCAGGCGTTCATGGCGCAGTTCGAGTTTGCACCGATCGAGAAGAAGGCAATCGAGGAATTCGACTTCGTGCTTCCCGATTACCAGTAAAACGGACCCCAACCAGTTGGGCATTTGAGGAATTTGACTTGGCATTACCGGATTGCCAGTACAATGGGCCTCGACAGACGACGTTCCTGTCGAGATTTTGGGAAGGCGCAATGGGCGCCAAGAGAGAGTGGAGAGAACATGGCTGTTACCATCAACACCGACGAATGCATCGGCTGCGGCGTGTGCGTGGACGAATGCCCGCAAGAGGCGCTTTCGGTAGACGGCGTCTGCACGGTCGACGCAGATGCCTGCATCGACTGCGGGTCCTGCATTGACCAGTGCCCGGTCGAGGCCATCTCGGCATAACTGCCTGGCAACCAGAGCCACCTGGCAAATCATGGAAGCGCATTCGACGCTTCCGAATCGCACAAGGGCGCGGCATCTGCCGCGCCCTTGCTGTTGCTCTTGGGCTTTCAACCGCTCGGCTCGACACGGCAGCACAAGCCCCTCCGATAACGTATCATCATCACCTCGCAGGAAACAGGGCATGTGGTTTAAGACGGCTGAACGTCAGGAGCGGCATATGGAGTGGAGAGAAGTCATCGAGAACGCACGCGGCAACATGGGCTTTTGCAAGGCATGCCCGGTATGCGACGGACGCGCGTGCAAGAACACGATACCCGGGCCGGGCGCCAAGGGACGCGGCGATGTCGCCATGCGAAACTATGCGGCTTGGCAGGACGTCCGCGTGAACATGGACACGCTCCATGAAAACGGGTCCGTGAACACGGAACTCGAGCTGTTCGGGCGCACGTTCGCGCTTCCCGTGTTCGCCGGCCCCGTCGGCGCCGTGAAGCTCCACTACGGCGATCGCTACACCGATGCCGAGTACAACGACGTACTCGTACCCGCATGCGCCGATTCGGGTATCGCGGCGTTTGTGGGCGACGGCGTCGACCCCACGGTCCTCGGGGCCGGGACGACCGCAATTGGGCTCGCCGGCGGATTCGGCGTGCCGACCGTCAAGCCATGGGACGTTGACACGGTTCGCGAGAAGATGCTCCTCGCCCGCGATTGCAACGCATTCGCCATCGCAATGGACGTCGATGCAGCCGGGCTCCCCTTCCTGCAGAATCGCCAACCCCCGGCGGGAAGCAAGTCGGTCGAGGAGCTGCGCGAGATCGTGCAGAGCGCCGGCGCCCCCTTCATCGTGAAGGGGATCATGACGCCACGCGGAGCCGAGAAGGCGGCCGAAGCGGGCGCCGCCGGCATCGTCGTGTCGAACCACGGCGGACGCGTGCTCGACGGCACGCCCGCAACCGCCGAGGTGCTGCCGGCAATCGCAAGCGCGGTCGGAGACGACATGGTCGTGATGGTGGACGGGGGCATACGCTCCGGCTTGGACGTGTTCAAGGCCCTCGCCCTCGGCGCACACGCGGTTATCATGGCCCGTCCGTTCGTGACTGCCGTCTACGGAGGCCAGGCCGTCGGCGTCTCCGCCCTCGTGGCGAAGCTGCATGACGAACTCGCCGACGCGATGCGCATGACCGGCGCCTTCACGCTCGCCGACATCGACGTGAGCAAAATACACCGATAGCAGGAATGTGTCAGTGCTACGAGCCCTGACGCATTCCCTAGAGCGGGCGCGTCGTGGGCGCCTCTCCTCCTTCGAGGACGAAACGAACGCGCTCCTCGAGTCGCTCCTCCGTGACGAGCTCGTCGAACAGCGGCGTCTTCATGCCGTCGGCCACGTAGACGATGTAGGGCAGCGCTGCCACCGCGAACTTGATGCGCAGCTTCTTCTCCGAGCCGACATTGACGGTGCAGAACTTAACCTCGTTGCCGAGCTTCTCCGACAGCGCCTCGAGCGTGGGTTGCATGGCATCGCACATCGTGCACCAACCCTCGGTGAACTCGATGACGCAGGGCAAATCGCTGTTCACGACCTCCTGCTCGAAGTTCTCGTCGGTAACCACGTGCAGCATGATGCTGGTCTCCTTTCCCCGTGAAAAAAGGTCGAATCAAAGATTAACGTATATCACTCCCCCAGTTGCATCTGGAACACGTAAACGTCCCCGCGCAGCCGGGCGGCCGCCTGGGAGGATATCGTGCCGTCCCTCTGCAACCGGCGAATCTCGTCGAGCTCGATCTCGAGCGCGGCCGCGTCCACGTCGTCGGCATGCTGGCGCGCCTGCGCGAACTGGTCGCCGAACGTCTGCCGCATCCCCTCGGGCATGGTCGTCCCCGCCTCGTGGACGATGGGCCCGTCGTGGCGCAGATCCGCGCCCTGCCCGTAATTGATGCGAGCCCACAGCGAGTCGAGCGAGCTGCGATGCTCCGCGGCGAGCGTGGAGGCCACTTCCGCACGCGGGCCGTCCTCGCCCTCCGCCACCGAGTCGAGGTAGTCGATGGCGACATGCTCGAGGTCGATGGCAAACCGGCACGCATCGTAGTAGACGCGCTCGGAACGCTCGTCGGCAATCCCCGTCGGCCGAATGCGCTGACGCAGCAGGGCGAAGGCCCCGCGCAAGTCGTAGAACCGGGAGCCGACGTTCTCGGCTTTGTCGAAATACCCGATCGAGCTGCGTATGCCGCGCAGCATCGCGTAATAGGGCGCCGCCTCGTCCGCCGTGAACGCGCCCGCGTTGCGCGGATCGAGCTGGATCTCGTCGGCTCGCGCTTGCTGCAGCTCGAGCACCTCCCCGATCAGCTCGCGCATCGCCTCGCCGCAGCCCTCCATCTGCATCCGCTCCCGCGCGAGTCGCGTGCGGTAGCGCGCGATGGTCAACCGCATCGCGGGCTCGTATTCCGTGCCCTCGTTCTCACGCACCATGACGCGCAGTTCGCGTACGACGGCGGAGAGAACGGCGATGCTCGCCTTGCGCATTTCCAACTCGTCGAGCCCCGTCTCCAGCTTCGGCGCGGCGATCGGCAAAAGCACGTTCGCGACGACGAGCGTGCACAGTATGACGCCCGCCGTCAGGAAGATGATGAGATCGCGCTCAGGGAACGCGCTCCCATCGGGCATGAGATACGGAAGGGTGAAGATGATGGACAGCGTAACCGCGCCCTTCGGGCCGGCGATGGTCGTAACGAACGCATCGCGCAACGTCGCGCCGGGCCGCGACATGCCCCGTTCGCCCGAGGAGGAATCGCGGTGGCACAGCTCCATGACGCTCAGCCAAACGAAGCGCACCCCCTCGACGAGCAGCGTCATGGCCAAGACGACGCCCACGAGCCGTCCGAGGTCGAAGCCGCCCGCGAACGTGGGCGACATGGCCTGGGGCAGCTGCATGCCGAGCAGAACGAAGATGATGCCGTTGATGAGAAATACGATGATCTCCCAGAACCCCTCGGAAATCATCTGCTGCTTGGCGAGCGCGCTCGACGTCAGGCGCGGCACCTCCCTGCCCATTACCAAACCTGCCGCCACAACGGCGAGGATGCCGCTCACCCCGATCGCCTCGGCCGCGAGGAACACCGCAAACGGCGTGAACACCTCGTAGAGCACATGCACGGTCGTGTTGTCGAACCCGCGGCGGCGCACGGCATTCATCATCGCGAAGGCGACGAAGCCGATAACGAGGCCGAACACGATGCCCCCGAGGAACAGCACGGCGAACGACTGGCCGGCATCGGTAGCGGAGAACACGCCCGTCGTCGCGGCGGCAACGGCGAACTCGAACGACACGACGCCCGATGCGTCGTTGATGAGCGATTCGCCCGACAGCAGCGTCTTCTGCCGCGTCGAAAGCTTGATGGTGGATCCGAGCGCACCGACGGCGGCGGCGTCGGTCGGCCCGAGCGCCGCCGCGCAGGCAAACGCGGCCGCGAGCGGAATGGAGGGAACCATGAGGTTGAGGGCGAATCCCACCACGAGGACGGTGACGAGCACGAGCCCGATGGCCAACGACAGGATGGACGCCTTGTTCGACCAGAGCGTACGGTTCGACGCCTCGCGCGCCTCGTTGAACAGCAGCGGGGCGATGAACAACACGAGGAACAGCTCGGGGTCGATGCTCACGTGAGCGACTTCGGGCAACACGAGCGCGGCGACGAAACCGACGAGAATCTGCACGAGCGGCAGTGCCAGCCGTTTCAGGAGCGGGTCTATGACGGCCGACGCGATGACGCACGCCAGCATGATGAGGATGAGCTCGAACGATTCCATAAGGACCTTTCAGAAAAGAGGGCCGCATGGCCAAAGGAGCGCCTTGTCCCAGGGGCGCGTCGCTCCAGAAGCACATGACCTCAAGGAACGTGGCTCCAGGGACACGACCCTTGGAGGCACGCCCATTCTAGCGCACGGAGAGATCGCCCGCCGCGCACGGCCGCGCACGGCATGTGGCAAAAAAAGCGGGGGCGCCGGCCGGGAAAGCGCATCTTCGGTGCACTCCCCCGACGCGTGCGTCCCCGCGTCGCTCGGCAAACCAGCGCGGTTTACGCCTCGAGCCAGGCCTTCGCCTCTTTCTCGGATATCGGGCGGATGTCCTCGCCGGCGCTGTACGGGCTGTCGGCACCGCCGAGGCCCCAGAGGAAGTACAGGCCGCCCTTGGTCTTGTACAGCGTCTCCTCAAAGCCCGCCGGGTCGCCGTAGTAGCTGTGGGCGCGGTTGCCCAAAGCCTCGGCCTTGCTGGTGTCGTACACGTGCTTCTTGCCTGCGAACACCTTTGTTTTACGCATCGTTCCTCCTAAAGACGATTTGGTGTACCACTAGCCTCCCCATGATTCTATATGCAACAACCCATTAATTGCAAATCCTGCTTTATTGGGAGGGTGCGGCACCTACCGCCCTACCGCCCGCCGCCGACCGGTTGCCGTCGGTTATCGGGCGACCTCGCACGTCGCTATGTACTCGCAGCCCTCAGGAGAGGCGATGCCGGGGTCGTCCTGCTCGAACCGCGTCACGAAACCCGATTCGCGGGCGACGAGGTCGAAATGCACGAGAGCGATGCCCATGTCGACCTTCTGCACGTCGCCGAGCGGGCTTTCCTTCACCGTGCGCTGCTCGTAGAAATGGACCTTGGAGCCATCGACCACCAGCCGCCACGGCTGCTTGTTCGCCGCCGACGGCGCGAGCTGGACGGCCTCGAGCGCGGCGAGAAGGCCGCCAGCGTCATCGGGGAGGAGCGGACTGTCGAACGATCCGGCAAAGAACAGCTCGCCGAAGGCAAGGCGGTCATCGGCGCCGATGGCCTTGCGCATCGCGCGCTCGCGCATCGAGCGCTTCTTCGCGGGGTAGCCCACCGGGCTCGCGACCGGCATGACCTCGTCGTTCCCGACCTGCATCGCCTGCTCGAACGCCTCGCGGTTGAGTGACGCCGCCAACATCACGGTGCCCAACCCGGCCGCAGCCGCCTCGAGGCAGAACCGCTCGAACTCGTACCCGAACGCGATCTCGAAATTCCCCGCCCGTTTGACCTTCGCCGCCACGTAGTAGCGCTCGCCCACGAGCGCCGGGCTCTTAAGCCCGTGCTTCTCGGCATCGAGGAAGCGAAACTCGACCGGCACGCCAAAGGGGTTGCCCTTGCTTTCCAACATGTCTGCGAGCGCATGTCGGTCCTCGGTCGACAAGGGCCTGTCCTCGAACGTCCTGACGCTCTTGCGTTTTGCGATGACTTGCGCGGCGTTTTCCACGGCTCTTCCTTTCAGCATGCTGCATGTACTCGTTCCCCTCACATGCTAGTGCACGGCGACGTTCGGTCAACGTCGCATTGCAAGAAGCCATGCTTCCGTTCGGGAACCGTTACGAAGAGATGATGTGCAAGCCGGCGATGCACCCGACGAGGCCGAGCAGAAGCAGCACCTTGATCGTCGATGCGGGCTCGGCGCCCGTCGCCATGCTGAACGTCGCCGTCGCGACGACGCCGATGCCGGTCCAGACGGCGTATGCGACGCCGATGGGCAGCGTTTTGGCGGCATAGCCCAACCCGAGCATGCTCAACGCCAGCGCAGCAATGAATACCACAGTGGGAAGGACGTGTGCGAAACCTTCGGATTTGTCGAGCGCGATCGCCCAAACCGATTCCATCACGCCCGAGAACACGAGTACGACCCAATCCATGACTCTCCAATCGACACAAAGCATTATGAACTCGTGCCGTCTTTGCAGAGCCTGGTACGGCAGCCCTCGTCAGGATCCTTTCGGACACTTGCATACTAACGCAAAATGTGAAAAAAGGGTCAGACCCTTTTTTCACATTTCTGAATGTCACATGAGCCCCATCCACTGCCAGTACGGCACGGATGCCGCAAGGGCGGCAAGGCAGATCGCCGTGTAGACGAAGCAGTACTTCGCGACGTCGGCATGGTGCACCATTTGGCCGTCAACCGAATAGAGCGCCGGCAGGTAGACCGAGTTCTGGTAGATGACGAACCAGGGGCTGATGCACGCGTACATGGCGAAGCCGACGACCCACGGGTTGACTCCCGCCGCCAGCGCCAACGGAACGAGGAACGGCATGACGATGTTGAGGTAGGCGACCTCGGACACGATGACGAAGCGCATGAGCACGGTGAGCGCCCCGATGCCGACCACGAACAGGTAGGGATTGCCCGCGAGCGCCCCGAAGGCGGGCCCGGCGACCGCGACGAGCCACTCCTGTATGCCCGCCTGCGCGAACACGGACGACAGTCCGAACGCCGTCCCGATGAAGAGAAGGGAATCCCATGCGATGGCCTCGCGCATGCCGCGCTTGTCGAGTATGCCGCACGCCATCATGCAGGCGAAGCCCGCAAGCGCCACGATATGCGGGCCGATGCCGTGCAGCGGCTGGGTCGCCCAAAGCGCCACGGCGGCCAGGATGATCGTGCACATCTGCTTCTCGCTGCGCGACATGGGGCCGGCCTCGCCTGCGGGGGACTCGACCCGAACGTGGTCTGCGCCATCGACGTCGCCGCTTGCTTTTGGCCGGTAGGTCGCCACAAGCGCCATGTAGTTGACAACCGTGGCGAACGCGAACCACGGCAGGGCAGCGAGCGCCCAATGCGCCATGTCGAATTGGGCCTGCACATCTGCAGGTAACGTCGCCAGCATCGCGTAGCCCACGATCGAGGCGCTCACCGCCAAAAGGCCGATGCTGCGAACGCTCGTGAACACGGCCAAAAACAGGCCCTGCATGGGTTTTCCAAAACGCTCGTAACCGAGCGCCTCGCCGATGCCGAGCGCCATCGGCTCGAGTATGGAGACCTTCGCGGCCAGGCTCGGAACAAGCGGCCCGACGACCGTGCTCGCAGCGACGAGGCCGGCAACCTGGGCCGCAAACGTGTTCGGGAACCCGCGCACGACCGCGCGCGCCATGCGCCGCATGAGCCCCGACGACCTCATTCCCGCGCCCAGCGCGAAGGCCCCCACGAGCAGCCACCACGTCTCGGAGGCGAACCCCGATAGCGACACGGTCGTGGGCACGCCGGCCACCACGGCGAACAAGGCGACCATGACGAAGCCGGTCGTGAACTCGGGCAGCACGCCCGCTATCCACCATACGATCGCCCCGAGCAAGATACCCAGGCACAGCACGCCCTGCCGCCCCAGCCCGATGTCGGGGCATAGCAGGATGAACCCCGCGCCCAGCACGAGGCCCGCAACAGCGCCCGCAATCCTCCGAACCGATTCGCTCATCGGCCCGAAGAGGCTTCCGCGCGGCCGCGCGAGGCCCCGATCGCAGTTTTCAGCTTGTGTGTCCGCATCCCGTCCATGCGATGGATTCTACCATGCGGACAGCCACCTTCCAGCTGCGCCCGCCCCATCGAAAGCGAAAGCGGCTATACTCGCATTACGCAAACACGAGTCGGCCCGACGGACGACCCCGCATCGGCAAGCATGGGAGGAAGCAATGGCGAAACTCGAGGCAGGCATCACGCGCGAGGAGGCCTTCGCGCTGCTGCAGCAGCACAATTCCGAACCGTTCCACATCGAGCATGCGGAAACGCTCGAGGGCACGATGCGCTATTTCGCGCGCGAGCTCGACCCCGAGAACGAGGAGTTCTGGGGCATCGTCGGGCTCCTGCACGACCTCGATTGGGAGGAGTTCCCGCAACTCGAGGTGCACACGCTCAAGGCGGAGCCCTGGCTGCGCGAGGCCGGCGGCACCGACGAGCTCGTGCACGCCATCCAGTCCCACAACTTCGCCGCCGAGGGATGTCCCGACCCCGATCTGCCCATGGAGAAGGTGCTCTACGCAGTCGACGAGCTGACCGGGCTCATCGGCGCCGCCGTGCTCATGCGGCCCTCGAAGAGCGTCATGGACCTTCCGCTCAAATCGCTCAAGAAGAAGTTCAAGGACAAGCGGTTCGCCGCCGGCTGCTCGCGCGACGTCATACGCCAAGGCGCCGAGCTCTGCGGCTGGGAGCTCGACGAGCTCATGCAGCGCACGATAGACGCCATGCGCTCGTTCGCGCCCGACCGCGACGCGTAGGGCCACCGCCGTCACGCCAATCGAGAGGCCAAGCTCATCGAAAGCGCCCGGCAAGCCCCCGCAGCTCGCGAGGCATGCTTGACATGCTCGATTCCATCTAGAGCAAGAGTTCCCCGGCCCTATCGCCCTTCCGCATCGCCCCGTAAAAGCTCGCGCAGGCGCCCGGGCGAAAGGTAGTGGCGCTTTCCGCAGAAATGGCAGCAAACCTCGGCCGTCTCGTTCTTGGCGATCATGTCGCGCAGCTCGGCCTCGCCGAGGGCCATCGTGGCACGCGCGGCGCGCCGCTCGTTGCAGCCGCAGTAGAACTCGACGCGTTGCGCCTCGAGCTCCTGGTAATCGAGCCCATCGAGCACGCGACAGAGCACGTCGGTCGGCGTGGCGCCCGCGCGTAGCAGGTCGGTGACCGACGTCACCGACGCTAGGTTGCGCTCGAGCCGCTCCACGACCTCGTCGATGCAATCGGGCATGAGCTGCACGATGAAGCCGCCCGCGCACTCGACGTCCCAGTTGCGACCGACGAGCACGCCCAGGCCCACGGACGTGGGAACCTGGTCGCTCACGGCGAAGTAGTGCGCGAGGTCTTCGGCGATCTCGCCCGAGACGAGCTCGACCCTGCTCGAGTACGGCTCGAAGCCGGGCAGGTCGCGCACGGCAGAAAGCGTTCCCTTCCCCACGGCGCCGCCCACGTCGAGCTTGCCGTCGGGACGCGCCGGCACCCACACGTGCGGGTTTCCCGGAAAGCCCTTCACCTGGCCCTCGCAGTTGGCGGTGACCGTCATCGCGCGGATGGGGCCGTCGCCTTTCACGATGTACGTGAGCAGCTCGTCTGGCTGCTTGAACATCGACCCCGTCATGAGGGCGCCCATCATGAGACGCCCGAGCGCGGCCGTGACGACAGGAGACGTGTCGTGAGCGTCGCGGGCGGCTTGCACGACCCCGCGCGCGCTCAGCGCGAACGCGCGCACCATCCCGTAGGCCGCCGACCCGCGGACCATGTGATCGCCCGCGCGGACGCGGGCGCTTTCGAAATCTATGATACGAGCTCCCATGACGTCGATTATACCTTTACGAGCACAGACCCGTCCGCGAACGGGCCGAAGCATTCGCCGTTGAGACGACGGCCTCGTCACGGCCGTCTGGACATCGGCCATCGCGGCACGAATCCCTCGGAAAGCGCAAGGCCGACGATGACGAGCATGAACCCGCCGACGATCGCCGGCGTCAAAGGCTCGGCGAGCAGCAGGACGGCCCAGAACACGGTTATGGGCGCCTGCAGGTAGATGTAGGCGCTCGCCGCAGTCGGACCGAGGTGCTTCACGCTGTACCCCCACGTGACGAAGCATCCCGCAGACGCCAGCAATCCCAAGAAGGCCAAATTACCGAGCACGAGCGGCTCTGTCAGCGCGCCGAACGGGAACGGCTCGCCCGCAAACGGGCGTGTCGCCAGCATGAACAGCAGCCCCCATGCGAATATGCGCTTCGTGCTCGCAATCGTCTCGTAGCCGAAACCCGACATCCGCTTGACGATGATGGAATACACCGCCCATGCCAAGGCGGCCACCAAGCAGAGCGCGACACCCGTCAAGCTCGCGTGCGCAGGGCCTTCCTGGAAGCTTATGAGCGCGATGCCGCTGATGGCCAGCAGAAATCCGACGACGAAACGCACGCCGAAGCCCTTCTCCTTCAAGACGAGGAAACCCAAGGCGGCCGTGAACAGGGGCGCCGTGGAGACGGCGACCGAGACGAACGACGCGTCGGCGAACTCGAGCGCCGTGTTCTCAGCGAGGTAATAACCGAATGTGCCCGTCAGGCCAGCTGCGGCGAACAGCAGCTCATGCGAACGCTTCTGCAGGCGCAAGACGCGCGGCCTGACGAGGCAAAGCGCCAGAAAACCCAGTACGGTCCGCGCTATCAGGATGTCGAGCGGGCCCATGCATCCGAGCAAGACCTTCGTGCACACGAACGTGAGGCCCCATACGCACATGGTGGCCAAAGCTGCGATATGCGGAAACGCGCGCGTTTTCACGAAGAGGAATTGTACCCATCGCGGACGTTTTCGCAAGGCGAGGAATCCAACCGGCCGTTCACGCACCGGCGAGGGCAAGGGTCATCTCGACGTCCTCGTTTGCCAGCAAGCCCTCCAACTCTGACGCCGTCATATCGCCGATCGTCCCGAGGCGCGTGTAGGCCCACGTGTTGGAGCCGTAGAAGACGACGATCGCATTGCCGTTGTACAGCACGACGTCACCGGGGGAAGTAGTTGTCTGGACATCCGAGCTCGGCAGCTCGGCCCCCAAAGCGCCGACCTGCTCGAAGCCCCCGTACTTGGTCATGCGCACGGTCAGCGGCGTTTCCCGTACGAGCTCCTTCAGCGCGGCAACGGCCTCGTTGTCCAACCAGGTCACGTTCACGGGCCGGCCGTCGATCGACATCGAGAGCTCGCCCCGCCGAGCCGCATCGCCCTCCGGCGCCGCGTCGTCCAGACGGGCGGCGCTGTCGCTTTCGGGCGAATCAGACCGTTGCGCCACACCGGGCTGTGCGCTGGCGGACGCGCCGTCGTCTCGAGCCTCGCCCGCGCCGCCCGCGCAGGCCGAGCAACACGTCAGCACGGCGATTAGCAAAACGACTGTCGTTCCGAACCCGATAATCCCGGTTTTCCCGCCCCGCATGGCGCATCCTTTCACTTGACGCGGCTTCATCCGCCGCTATTCTTCGCCTAACACTACAAGGTAAAGCAGGCTTTAAGTCAAGCGGGAACGCGCTTATGCGCAAGAACCTTCCCCGAGGGCCCGTACGATATAGCGGTTCTCGAACGCGCCGACGAGCCATGCACCCATCTGATCGTGCGTGTACGGCACGTCGTTGTGCTTGCGCGCAGGCCCCGACGAGTCCTTCATATAGAACAGCCCGCCTTCGTGTTTCCAAATGCAGGCGAAATGGCCGCCCGAATGCTGCCATGACTGGCGCGATCCATCGCGGTTGAGCCAAGGGCTTCCGATATCGCGCGAGCTAGCCCAGACGACAGCACCCTCCTCGAGCACGCGTGCAAGGTTCTCGACGCTCTTGTCTGCGAGAAACTCCGTTTCCACGCCGAACAGCTCCCGATGCATGTCCGCATATTCCACGTACGCGTCCTTCGCGAAGATGCCGCCTGGCCGCGCCTGGCGGATTCCCCACTCCTTGCGCATCTTGTACACGTCTCCCGGCATGTGGCGTGCGCCCGTCAGCACGTCGACGCACATCGTGTAAGCGACAAGCCCGCAGCCCGCCCACGACACGGTGTAGCCCGCATAGGGCAAATGCCCCCATCGGGGATCGGACTGCTCGAAGAAGACCTCGTCGGCTCGTTCGAACGGCTTCGGCACGGCAAGCCCTCCTAGCGTATGAAATTCGTGCCCACGCGATGCTCGGGCTGGACGGGTTCCTCCACGCCGGCGGCGCGTCCGGCTTCGATCGACTCCAGCAGCCAAGCCATGTTGCGGCCGAGAACCTGCATGACCTGCACGCCCTCCTCGTCACGCATGACCTCGTCGGGCGTGTTGCCGTGCACGGCGCATTTGTAGCAGCCAATGCAGCCCGCGATGGGCTTGGCTCCAATCCAGAACTCATCGGTTCCCACGCCCGCTTCACGCAGGCCATCCCCCACGAGTTGCAGGGCGGTGTGCGTGCATCCCGACTTGTGCGGCGATCCGTTGACGAGCAGAGCTTTCATGCTTTCATTCCCCCGTTCAATACGTGGCAGTCTAACTAGCGACGGCTCGATCGGGCGCGACTCAGACGGTCGAGCAACATCCTCAGATAATGGAAGGCTCCCGCAACAAGCGCTGCGATCGAGGCGTACTGGCCCAAGCGGTATGCGATGGAGGCGCCGTGGTCTGCGGCGGCGAACCGAACGTTGGCAAGCAGGTAATCCGCGAGGCCGAGCTGAACGAACGACCATGCGCCGCACGCTGCGACGACGAGCCAGACGGCGCGGAGAACCCAAAGAGCGCCCGAGCCGGCCCTGCGCAACGCGCCCGTTCGCGCGACGACGCTCCTGAGCTGGATCCCCACGTGAGCGAACCCGAAGACGAACGCCCAGTACGAGCACAGCATGTGCATGCTGCGTGCCCACGACGCACCTGGCAGGGCGGGCAGGAACCATAAAGCGTGCTTCGACAGCACGACGGCGCTGGCGGCTTGGCCGATGGCGCATGCGAGCAGCCCGACGACGGCGACGGTTTGCAGAACGCGCGCGGCCGTCCACCGGCCATGCGGCAACGCGGCAAACCAGCGCCTGTTCAGAACCGCATGGACGATGGCCAACACGACGAACGCGATACCCAGGTACTCGTGGGGCGCCTCCTCGACGAGCGCCGTCGCCATGACGGCAATCAGGTCGAGGACGAGCAGCACGTCGACGACCGCGCGGACCTTGCCGGCGACGGCGCGCCGCTTCGACCGCGTTGTCGGAATCCTCCCCGCTTCCATTGCCCTGCCGCCTACGCAACCCGAAGCTATCCGAGCCAGGCTTCTACGGAAGCCCTCGCCCGGTCGCGCGAGTTCTGGGCGGTCGAGCCCGTCATCGACAGCCCCTGCCCGACGGTCGCGGCCGCACAGGTCGACTCGATGGAGGCCGGCGTGCTGCCGATGCCGCTTCCCTCGTGCGTGCAGAAGGGACGGATGTCCTTGCCCGACCAGTCATGCGCCTCGAGGAACGTGTAGACGCACATGGGAAGGTCGCCCCACCAGATGGGGTAGCCCAGGTAAACGGTCTTGTAGCTCGCGATGTCGACGTCGCCCTGGAAAGCCGGGCGCGCACCCTCGTTCTGCTCGGCGAGCGCCACGTCGCAGCACTCGTCGTAACCCTCGGGGTACGCTTGCGCCGGGACGATCTCGAACAGGTCGGCACCCGTTTTCTCCGCGATCATGTGCGCGACGACGGAGGTGTTGCCCTCTTCCACGACGCCTACGCCGTAGTTCTCGCCGGCACGCGAGAAGTAGATGACGAGTGCATCTGATTTCGGAGACGCAAGCGAGGCGGATGCGGACGACGAGGCTGCGGCGGCCGACGCCGAAGTCGAAGCCGCAGCGGCCGACGCCGACGAGGCTGCGGCATCAGCCGTGGCCGACGCCGACGAGGCTGCGGATGCCGCCGACGCTACGCCGGATCCGCGCCCCTCGCCGCACCCCGGAAGGGCCACGGCCGCCGCCCCGAATGCGACAGCCCCTGCCATGCTTAAAAACGAACGCCTGCTGAGCAACATATGCAACATCCTTTCACATGCGGCGTCGACTTGCCGCTTGTAGATTACTGTACGAAATCGGCATCGCTAGTCGAAAGCCGCTGAAACCTCTTCGAGCAAATCCCTGATCGGAAGCTTCTGGGGGCAAGCGCGCTCGCACAGGCCGCAGCCGATGCAATCGCGAGCGCGACCGCGCCCTTCCCCGACGAGCGAGTTCGAATAGTACCACCCGGGATTCCACCCGCCGAACACGCGTTGCGAGTTGAGGCAGCCGAGCATCTCGGGGATCATGATCTGCTTCGGGCACCCGTCCGTGCAGTAGTGGCACGAAGTGCACTCCACCATGCCGAGCTCGCGAAACACGTCGCGGATGCGCCCGAGCCCCTCTTTCTGCTCGTCCGTAAGCGGTTCCGGATCGCGCATCGAGGCGATGTTGTCAGCCATCTGCGCGGAATCGCCCATTCCCGAAAGGACGATCGCGTTGTTCGGGTAGCTCGCGGCGAACCGCAGCGCAAGTCCCGCGTTCGAGAGCCCCTCGGGGTTCGGTATGCCGTCGACGACGTCTTGCGCGGCGGCGGGAAGATTCACGAGACCGCCGCCTTTCAGGGGCTCCATCACGATGCAGGGGATCTTGCGCCGTTCGCAGACCTCGTAGCATCCGAGCGATTGCACGGCGCCGTTCTCGAAGTCCGCATAGTTGAATTGGATCTGGACGGCTTCGATCTCCGGATGCTCGTCGAGGATTCGCTCGAGCACATCGGGCGTATCGTGAAACGATATTCCCACATGGCGCGTCTTGCCGGCCGCCTTGAACGCTGCCGCGTGCTCGTAGGCGTGGGCGCGCTGGTACTTCTCGTACGTCGATGCGTTCTGCGCATGCATGAGCAGCATGTCGAGGTAGTCGACGCCAAGTGCATCGAGCTCGGCGTCGAGCAGCGCATCGATCTCCCCCTCGCGTCGCCAGTTCTCCGTCGACAGCTTGTCCGCTATGAAGAAGCTTTCGCGTGGGTGGCGTTTCACGAGGCATTCGCGAAGGGCCGTCTCGCTCTTGCCGCCATGGTAGACATGCGCCGTGTCGAAGTAGTTGAACCCGGCGGCCAAGAACGCGTCGACCATGCGCTCCATCTCGCGGTAGCCTGCGCTTCCACCGCCGCCGGGCAATCGCATGCAACCGAAACCGAGGCGTCCTCTCGTCTCATCTACCCAGCTCACGAATTCCCCTTTCGTCCTTGCTCCGCACCTCGCCGTTCAGTACGTCGAGGCGCGCGATTCCACGATCTTCCATTCTCCGTCGCGCTTGGCCGCCTTGAGGTCCTGCTGCAAACGCCACGTATGGCGTCCGCCGCCGAACACGGCCGCGTTAACGCGCGAGCGCCCGCGGACGGTGGCATGCTCGCCGTCGGAAGCGATGTCCACCTCGATCGAATCGTGTTCGGTCGAGTAGTAGTTCAGCGTGCCGTCGAGCACGGCCGCGATGTAGGCGCGCTTGGACTGGCGCAGGCCCGTCATATGCACGAGCGTATAGTCGTCGGCGAGCACGGTCGCGATGCCGTCTGCGTCCTTCCGCATCGACGCGTCGCACAGATCGCGGTACAGCTGCGCGCAAATCTCCTGGTCGCTCATTGTTTCCTCTCGAAAATGTGAAAAAAGGGTCAGACCCTTTTTTCACATTATTATGCATTCTCGGGTTGAAGGGGGCCGTAGTAGTAGCTCGCGGTCGCGCCGCCGTCGATGAGGAAGTCGCTGCCGGAGATGAACGCGCCCTGCGGGCCCATGACGAGCTCGGCGAGCGCGCCCACTTCGTCGGCCGTCCCGGGACGGCCCGCGGGGCACTTGGCGAACATGTTTTTGTAGAAGTCCCCGCGCGGGCCGTTGAACTCGTCGATCGCGAGCGGCGTGACGATGATGCCGGGGCTGATGGAGTTGATGCGCGCACCGCGCTCGCCCCAGCGACACGCCTCGAACATGACGCGCTTCTCATTGCAGCGCTTGGCAAGCTGGTACGCATGCAGCGTGTCGCGCACGTTCTCGGGCGCGAGCAACGGCAAGGCGAGCAGCTCCTCGGTCGGCGTCGTCGCGAGCTGGCGATCCTCCTCGGGCGTGAGCTGCGGCATGCGCTTGCCCGACTGACTCGAGATGGTGACGCCCACGCCGCCGGGCTCGATGACCTTACCGACCTCCTCGAGCAGCACGGCTGTGCCGTAGAGGTCGACTTTGAGAATGACCTCGATAGGCGCCTGCGACGGCGACACGCCCGCCGCGTTGATGAGCGTCGTGATGGGGCCGAGCTCTTGCGCGCGGGCGATCATGCCGAGGATGGACGCGCGGTCCGAAAGGTCCATCTCGTAGGGCTCGCAATCGAAGCCCGCCTCGTTCATGACCTTGGCGATCGCCTCGGCATTGGCTATGGACTTGTCACCTACGAGGAGCTTCTTGCCGTAGCCCACGCGTCTCGCGATGGCCATGCCGATTTGGCCGGCACCCGTCCAGATGACCACGTCTTTCTTGTCGTTCATGCGCTTTCACCTTTTCCTTCAGACTGATTTTCCGTACGCGCGCAACGCTAACTCCGCGTAACGCAATCTCCGCGCTACGCAACCCCTGTGCCACGCGAGCTCTGCGCTACGCGAACTTCTTCGCCCATTTGGCAACCTTGTCCTGCGACTGGGCGGCCTGGTTGCCGGTGACGGAAAGGCCCTTCTCGATGGTGGCGTTCGGGCAGATCTTCTTCAGGTGCTTCTCGGAGCCGCCCATGCCGGAGCCCTCGTTCGTGCAGAACGGCACGATGCGCTTGCCGGAAAGGTCGTAGTGCTCGAGGAACGTGAACACGCACATCGGGCAGGTGCCCCACCAGTTCGGATAGCCCAGGAAGATGGTGTCGTAGTCGTCGATGGAAAGCCCCGCGTCCTCCAGATAGCGCTTGACCTCGGGGCGCGCGTCGGCCTGCAGCTCGGCCTTGGCCTCGTCGATGCAACGGTAATAGTCGGCGTCGTACTCCTTGACGGTCTCGATCTCGAACAGGTCGCCGCCTACGGCCTCCTGCACGAACTCGGCAACGCGCTCGGTGTTGCCCTTGCTCAGGTTCTTCACGCTGCCGGCCCAGTAGTTCTCGCCCTTGCGCGAGTAGTACACGATGAGGTTCGCCATGATTTGCATCCTTTCGCTTGCCCGGGCAAGAACCCGGATTGTTCGTGCCCGTTTTTACGTGACACATTGTCGCTTATATGGTGAAGATTATAAGCGACACATTGTCACGAATGCAAGAATGAAGGTAGAATTCACACCGTGAACAAACGAGGAGGAGCTGTGAGCGATTACATCCGGGCGCGTTCGCCCGAGCAGAAGCAGGAGCGCATGGAGGCTATCATGGCCGCCGCCGACGAGCTGTTCCAAGAGCGGCCGTACCACCAGATCACAATGGGGACGATTGCCGAGAAGCTCGGCTGGTCGCGTTCGAGCCTGTACAAGTACGCCGCAACGCAGGAAGAGATCTTCCTGGCGCTGCATTCCGCGAAGAACCGCGCTTGGTTCGAGGACCTCGAATCGGCCCTGGCAGGCGCTCCCCTGCCTGCTTGGGACTTCGCGCGCATTTGGGCGGAAACAACCGAGCGCCACGCCGGCTTCCTCCGCTACCAGGAAATCATCATCTCGATCATCGAGTCGAACGTCACGCTCGAGAGGCTCACGCGGTTCAAGCGCGACTTCGCCGACATGCTCGCCCCCGTCACGGCATTGCTTGCACGCCAATGCGGCGCGGACGAAAAGACGGCAACGGATCTGTACCTGACGTTGCTCTACCAGGCACCGGGGCTCTACAACCACTTCCACTGCGCCGACCTTACGCGCGAGGCCATGAAAGCCGCCGGCCTGCCGCCCGTCGAGGGCACGTTCGTCGATTCGTACGCCCGGTTCGTCGAAATGTGCATTCGCCAGTGAGCCGGCCTCCCTGTTACCCAGACTCACTGGCCGACTTGCCCGAAAGCTAGCGACTTTGCAGCATGGGGTTCAGATAGCGCTTGCGACCCTCGGTGATCTTGCCGTCCTTGGAATGGACTTCGAGGATGCAATGCTCGTGGCACCCGAAGCCCTGGCAAGGATTGTACGTTACCACTCTTCCGTACTTGCCATGAAGCTCCCTTTCTCTCGACTCGCTGGGAGGCAATTCGCATCCGCTATAGCAAAGGCTGCCCCCAACCTGTTAGAAAACAATCTACGACCTGCATTTTCGTAGGTGAAATAGCAATGTTCGAGCAAGCCACGAGATTCGTAATAGCATCCACGGGAAACGCCTGCGCCTCACCCCGGCTGGGAAACGGTTTTGCGCTGACGCTGAACGGCTGGTCGCCGACGCGCCGTGCACCGTGCTCACCGCTAAGAACTTCAAGTACGACCACAGCAGCATCCGCGCCCTGCGTCCCTAAGCCAAACCAACAAGCCAAATTGGGAAGGCCCGTACCGGACGCCGACAAGCCGTCGCCCCTCTGCAAGCAGCCGGCAATATGGTACCCTCGTTGAGCTGTTATTCAAGGAAGGGGCTCATGCAAGAGGGAAAGAACAGCGCCAAGGGCATAGCGTACGTGCTGGCGTCGGCCATCTGCTTCGCACTGGCCGGCGTGCTCATCAAGGCCATCGACTGGAGTGCGCTGGCCGTCAGCGGCGGGCGCAGTGTTTTCGCGGCCACCGTGCTCTACATCTTCTTGCGCGTGCAAGGCAAACGCCTGACGCTGAACGGCCCCGTCGTCGCAGGAGCCGTCATCAACTTCGTCATGCTGCAGACGTTCGTCATCGCCAACAAGCTCACGACCGCCGCCAACGCCATAGTTCTGCAATTCACGATGCCCGCTTGGATAATCCTGATGATGTGGCTGTTCTTCCGCGAACGTCCCACGCGCTCGTCCGTCGTGACGTGCGCGGTCATCTTTGCCGGGATCGTCTGCTTTTTCTTCGATCAGCTGAGCCCCGACGGATTCTTGGGAAACGTCGTCGCGATAGTCTCGGGCATCGCCTATGCGGGCGTGTTCCTCATGAAGCGCATCCCAGGTTGCGACTTCGAAAGCGCCGCGATACTGTCGTTCGCGGCATGTGCTGTATGCGGCATGCCCGACCTCGTGCGCGAAACGGATTTCGCCCCGATGACCGTCGCCGCAGTCGCCGTCTTGGGCATCGTGCAGGTCGGATTCGCCTACATTTTCCTCTCGAAGGGCCTCGACCTGGTCGATCCCGTCACCGCCGCGCTCGTATCGACGATAGAGCCCATTTTGAATCCCCTGCTCGTCGCCGCCTTCATCGGCGAGCTCGTCGGCCCGCTCTCGCTCGTGGGCGCCGCCTTGGTCATCGGCAGCGCAACGGCCTACAATGTCCATGAAGCGCGAAGCGCGCGTACGTAAGCCTTTGGGTCCCGTGAGTTCCCGGTGAGCCGGCCTCCCCGGGGAGGCCGGCTCACCGGGAACTCACCCTACTTGCTCATTACGGTCGGGATCTCGTCGCCCGACTCCTCGTCGATGTTGCCGTCGTAGACATAATGCTTCGTCTCGCGGGCGACAAGGCCCGAAAGCGCCAGAACCACGACGATGTTCGGTATGGCCATGAGCGCGTTGCCGATATCGCTCACAAGCCAGACCGCATCGCCGATTCCGATGGCGCCCAGAAACGCGATGAGCACGTACACGACCTGGTATGGGCGCACGGCACGCTTTCCGAACAGGTAGGCTGTGCAACGGCTGCCATAGTAGCTCCAGCCCAGGATCGTCGAGTACGAGAACGCGACCATGCCCAGCACCAATATGGGCGTGCCGATGAACGGTATCTTCGAAAACGCGATTGAGGCGAGCTGGGCCCCGGTGAAAACCGCCGGGTTCTCCAGAATTACATCCTGGATCTCCGGATATGCGAGCATGGTCGAGACCAGCACGATACCCGTGAGCAGGCAGATGACGACCGTCGACCAGAACGTGCCGGTCATGGCCACGAGCGCCTGCTGGGCGGGATTGCGCGTCTGGGCGGCGGCGGCGATGATGGGCGCCGAGCCAAGCCCGCTCTCGTTGCTGAAAAGGCCGCGTGCGCAGCCGAACTGCAAGGCCACGACGATGCCGCTGCCGACCGCGCCGCCGAACGCCGCACGGGCCGAAAACGCACACGTGACGATCTCCCAAAGCGCCGGGATCAGGTACGGCCCGTTCATGACCATGACGATCACGCAGCCGAGCGCGTAGCCAACGGCCATGATGGGCACGAGCCTTTCGCATACTCCTGAAATCTTCTTCACGCCGCCCAGGATGACCATGCCCGACAGCACGACGATCACTATTCCGATCGCCCATGCCGGAACATCGAAGTTGGACGTGATGATGCCCGTCATCGCACTCGCCTGCACGGCGCTCCCCGTGCCGATGGCGGCAATAGCGGCGAACAACGCGAACAACACTGCCATCACCCTGGCCCAAGGCGGCACGTTCCCGTCCTTCGCGAACGCACGCTCCCAGGCATACATGGCGCCTCCGAGCATCTCGCCGTTGTGGTCTTTCACCCGATATTTGATCGACACAAACACTTCGGCGTATTTCGTGGCAATGCCGAAGATACCGGCAATCCACATCCAGAAGACGGCTCCGGGGCCGCCTGCAACGACCGCCGTCGCCACGCCCACGATGGAACCCGTGCCAATCGTGGCCGCAAGCGCCGTCGACAAGGCACCGAAATTGGAGATGTCGCCTTCGGCGCCCTTGTCATTTGCCCATGACATCCGAATGGCCTGCGGCAGACGCCGTTGGATGAAACCGAGCCTGAACGTGAGAAAGACGTGCGAACCCAGAAGCAGGGCGATCATCGCGGGCCCCCACACGAACTCGTCGATGGTAGATAGTATTTCGAGCATGAAGCAAAGCTCCCGTTAAAGCGATAAAACAGCACGGGCGAGTATACCACCCAAACGGGAGCAGGGCACCGACTTTTGGTCTCGGTGCCCTGTTTTCGAACGAGTCGGCCTCCCCGTCACCCCGACTCACTGGCCGATTTATTCCTGCAGGTTGGCCTCGAGCGCTTCCACGAGGAAGTCAGTCGCCCCCTCGCCGCATGCGCCGTCGTAGTAGTCGCGGAAACGCGAATCGGCGAGGTAGCCGTGTGCCAAGCCGAGGTGAGCCTCCCTGCTGTAGCCATGGGCCCAATGCATGCGGATCCACCGCTCGTGCATGCGCGCAAGCTCCGCAGCCGCCTCGCCACTCGCGTCGCCTTCCGCCAGGGCCAGGCGCAGCTGAACTTTGATCGATTCCTCGAGGAGCTCTTTCGCGTCCCATTCGTCACGCGTGAGCGACATCATGCGCTCGTTGGCCGCCTCGATCGCATCGTCGCCGTAGCGCTCGCGGGCCTCCGTTCCGAACGTGTCCTCGAACCGCTGCAGGCCCTCGGCCTTCAAAGCCTCGAATGCGTCTTTTCCCTCCATGCCATCAATCCTCTCTATCGCCGCTATGGCGGCCTCGGTGCGCGCTATGGCGTCCTCCAACGATGCCCCCTGCATGCGCAGGGTCGAGAGATGCTCGACAAGCGAACCATGCACGTCAACCGAAGGGTCGTCGAACATGCGGCCGATCGTCGTCAACGGCAACCCGCATGCGCGCATGGCGACGATCTGGGCAAGACGCCTGACATCGTGATCGCCGTAGCTCCGATAGCCCGAAGCATCGCGGGCGGGGCTCAAAAGCCCCCGGTCCTCGTAATAGCGCAACGTGCGCGTGCTGACCCCGGCCAGCTTCGCAAGCTGCCCAACGGTATGGCGTTTCCCGTGCTGGTCTTTCATCTTGCACCTCCTTGCCTGCATGATGGGGCTTGACGCGGCGTCAATGTCAAGACACCGTCCGGTTACGAATAACGACCCGTTCATGATAATGCCGTAGAATTGCGCTAGATATCAGGTTAAGGAAAGGAACCGACATGAAGAAGATCGCATTGATAGCAGCGGGCGTCCTCGTTGCCTGCATGGCGACGTCGGCCGTCGTCCATCGCAATGTCATAGCTGCGGCCATCAAGGGCGAGCCGCTGCCGGAGCCGCCCGCATGGCACAAGTGGCACACGTGCGCCAAATAACAGCAAGCCGACCGGCTTTCCACCACGATCGAAAGCTGGTCATTCAAATTGGGCATAACGGCCATCGACGCACGACTCGACTGTCCGATTATTTGTGCTTGCGCACATAGTCGAGAAACTCCATCGAGCCCCGATCGTCGGCCCGCACAGCAAGCAGAAACGTCACGGCGACGCGCTCGTCGGCGACTTCGCGGTATTTCAAGTCGGGGCGCGACCTGAGACGAGGGTCTTGCACCATGGCGGGCGACGTCATGAGCACGCCGTCGTGGAAGTCGGACATGAACATGCCCGTCGGCGAATTGTCGCGCGGCTGAATGTGCCTGAGACGCGGCATGAGCCCCTCGCGCTCGCAAAACGCCGCATACGATACGACCATGTAGTCGAAGGTGTCGCCGCGCGTCATGACGACGGGGATGTCGAGCAGGTCCTCGAGGAGGACCTTGCCTTTCCCCTCGAGATGGCGATTCCCGTCCTGATACCAGATATAGGGCTGCTCCGTCTGCAGCGCGATAGCCCTCACGCCCCGCTCGGCGAGCTGCTCGCAACGCTGCTCGTACGGACCGCACCAGACGTCGAACACCATGTCGAAGTCGTTGCGCATGAGCGCGTCGACGGGCTGCCTTTCCGAAAGGCGCACGTAGCGTATCGAGCTCTCGAGATGGGAGCTTTGGTACGCGCCGGCAATCGAGTACAGCTTGACCATGGCGTTGTTCTGCCAAATCTCCTGAACGCGCACGTCGCGGACGCTCGACCGGCCGATGGCGCGACAACGTTTCAGCGTGTTGAGATAGCTCGTCTCGATATAGGCCATCTCCTCCGCCAGGTACTTGCCCGCTTCGGAAAGGACGGGCCTGTTCTTTCCGTGCGTCCTGCGATCGATGAGCTCGACGCCCACCTCACGCTCGAGCTCCATCATGTGCTTGCTCAGATTGGGCTGGGTGATGTGGAGCTCGGCAGCGGCTTTGCTGAAGTTCAAATGCCGCGCGAACACCAGAAACTCCTGGATGACCTCGATTCGCATGCGCCCTCCCCCGTCTCACGTGGACCCATTATAACGAATTGGAATGATTATCTCGATTTGAAGGTTCGTTCATGCCGAAACCATAGGCACGGATTCGGCATTTATAGACCATACTATGCATCGCTGTAGGGCAAAGTCGCCGAGCTCCAAGACGAGCGATACTCCGACCCTCGTTACCTGGCTTGCGCGCGTACGCGATGGAATCGGCGGTCCATGATGGCGTAGGGGCCCATCCGACCCGTCGTGTGATTCCATCGCGTACGCGCAAATGCCGCGAAGGCACCATCCCTCGCCTTGCAATCGACATCGTCCGATAATCCTCGCCGGCAGATGCTAGAACATCTCGGCCGCAAGCTTGCGCACCTGCGCGAGCTCGGCTGGGAAAACCTCCTCGTGACGATGCTGCTTCGACTCGATATCGAACATGGTCCAATTGAACGTGTCGTAGCGGTTCGTTTGAAGCGTGTTGCCCGAAACGAACGTCCTCACGGGGCCGATGAGCTTGCCGAGCGTCTGCACGTGCTCCTCGATCATGGCGTCGTAGCCGAGAGCCGAATAAGCCTCTTCGGCCGCATTGCTCGTCATGATGAACAGCACGGGAATCTGGCGTTCGTTGCTGCTTAACCGGGCAACGTCGTACGTCAGATGCTGGAAGCACAGCCGCTCGTACAACGCGCGGAATCCCGCCGTCGGGCGCCCGAAGTAATTCGGCGAGCCTAGGATGAGGCCATCCGCGCCGCGAATCTTGTCGAGGGTCTCTGTGAGGCCGTCCTTGACCGCGCACCTGTCGAAATGCCTCTCGGTCATGCACGCGAAACACGAGCGGCACCCCATGAACGGCTCGAGCTTGTAGAGGTCGATGACCTCGATATCGGCACCGGCGTCGGCGGCACCCTGCGCCGCCTCTCGCACGAGTTGCGCGGTGTTCCACTTTGGCCGGGGGCTCGCGTTGACGGCGACGATTTTCTTCATGCCAATCCCTCCCTCTGCGATTGAGGGAAATGGTACTACAGCGAAATTGTAGAAACCACCTAACATATATAGAACATATGTTCTCTATTATGCTACACTTCAGTGTGTCGAAACAGTAGCCGGAGCCTTTTACCACCTGCATGACGGGAGCGCGCTATGACCTTTTTCACCACCTACGATACCGGGCTCATCGGAGAGCTCACGCTGGCCAGCGACGGCGAGTCGATCGTCGGATGCTGGTTCGACAACGACCGCTACTTCGGTTACGGGGTCGGCGAAACGATGGCGCGATGCGACGACCTGCCCGTCTTCGACCAGGCCCGCTCATGGCTCGACCGTTACTTCGCAGGCGAGGCGCCCGACCCGCGCGAGCTGCCGCTTGCGGCGCGCGCAACGCAGTTCCAACTCCGCGTGCGCGAGGCCATGCTCGACGTACCCTACGGCCAGACCACGACCTATGGGGCCATCGCGGCGCGCATCGAGCGCGAGACCGGCAAGCGTTCCTCGGCGCGGGCGGTCGGCGGCGCGGTCGGCCACAACCCGCTATGCCTCATCGTGCCCTGCCATCGCGTCGTCGGCGCCGACGGCAGCCTCACCGGCTTCGGCGGCGGCATCGACACGAAGGTGAAGCTGCTCGAGCACGAGCAGGTGCACATGGACGGCCTCCACCGGCCCACAAAGGGCACGGCGCTCGAAGGCCTGGCAGACGCGGCGCGCAACTACTTCGACACCGCCCCGAGCGAGGGTACGGACCCCCGATGACGCGCTACTTCGAATACGGCGACGAGGCCGTCGAATACCTCAAGT
>CAMOUE010000004.1 GCA_946626265.1 uncultured Eggerthellaceae bacterium
TCCCGCCCGTCCCGGGACGGGCGGGCGGCGGCGGGGGCTCGGCCTAGTCGGCGCGCGCGGCACATATCGCGAAACGAAGCGCTTGGGTGTGGTACAGTGTTCGCATGAAAACGACACACATACCAGCACCGAGTCCCGATCCGAACTCTCCGCACACGCCCGTGTGGACGCCGTCCCAATTCAAGGGGGCGGCGCGAGTCAAGATGCGCAAACCACCCGAGCTCGAGGACATGTCGCTTGGGGAAACTATCGCGAACGCGGTTTCGACGGGCGTGGGCGCAGCGCTGTCGATCGCCGCGCTCGTCATACTCATCGTAGTTTCCGTCATGCACGGTGGCGGCTCGCGTCTGCTTGCTGCGCTGGCGTTCGGCGTGCCCATGCTGCTCGCGTTCCTCATGTCGACGCTCTACCACGCCATCCCTGCCGAGATGCCCAAGCTCGTGTTCAGAATCCTTGGCCATTGCTTCGTGTTCCTCTATATCGCCGGCGCCCTCACGCCGTACTGCGTGCTCGTGGCGGCCGATGCCAACGGGCTGGTCGTATGCGGCTTCGCGTGGCTCCTGGCGTTTGTCGGCATCATCGTCGAGTCCGTGTGGCTCAGCCGACCGCGGTGGGTTTCGCTCGCGCTATGCGCGGCGATGGTCGTCGTCGGCTGCCTCATCGCACCGCATTTGGCGGCCGTCCTTCCCGCCCCCGGTTGGTGGCTGTTGGTTGCGGCGTTCGCGTGCGGCCTCGTCGGTGCGGCCTTCTACGTGTTCCGCAACGTCCCCTATCTTTGGTTCGTCTCTCATCTGGCAATCATCGCCGGTTCCATCTTGTTGTTCTTGTCCGTTGTCCTGTTCGTCTTATAGGAGCTGAGCGTGGGAAAGGAAAGCGACAAGCAAGGCGGTTTGCTCGACGGCCTGAGGAGCGCGTTCTCGAGGGGAAAGCGCTCGGTCTCCGAAGAAGACATCATGGAGCTCGTCGATGACAACGAGGAGCTCCTCGAAGACGAGAAGCGAATGATCGGCGAGATACTGTCGCTCGACGACCTGGTCGTATCGGACATCATGCAGCCGCGTGTCGACATCATCGCCGTCGAAGACGTCGAGACCGTGCGCGCGGCGCTCGAGCGCATGCGCGGCACCGGCTACTCGCGGCTCCCGGTGTACCACGAGGACCTCGACCACATCATCGGCATCGTCAAGTACAAAGACCTCATCCCCGCGGTCTTGGACGGCGAGACCGACGCGAGCGTCGTCGAGCACGCTCATGACGCCTTGTTCGTGCCCGAGACGAAGGACCTGTTCCCGCTTCTGTCCGAGATGCAAACGAATCGGCAACAGATGGCGATAGTCGTTGACGAGTACGGCGGGACCGATGGTTTAATAACCGTCGAGGACATCGTTGAGGAGATTGTCGGGGAGATCGTCGACGAGACCGACGCCGCTGTTCCCTTCATCGTGGAGCAGGCCGAGGGAGAGTGGGTCGTCGACGGGCGCTGCCCGGTGGAAGACGCGCAAGGCATGGGCTGGCCGGTTGTCGATTCCGACCAGTACGAGACCATCGCGGGATGGCTGATCGACTCCCTCGACGCGGTTCCCAAGGTTGGCGACGAGTTCGTTTTCGACGGCTATCGGTTCAAGGTGAGGGCCATGAGGCGCCGTCGTATCAAGAACCTGCATGTGAAGCGCCTTCCAGGGACGGACGAGGCGTCGGTGCCGCTCGAGTGACGGCGCGCATAGCTGCCGGAGTGACGGTGCGCATTGCCGTCGCTGTCGCAACGGCGCGCGGCTGCCCCTGGGCGGCGGATCGGCTTTTGTCGGGGAAGGGCTTTTCGTGGCGAAAAGGCAGTTGTATCGCTCGCGAAACGGATACGTGGCCGGCGTGTGCGCGGGTATTGCCGAACGGCATAACCTGGACGCCATCGTCGTGCGCGTGTTCGCGGTGCTGTTCGCCGGCGTCACGCTCGGTCTTGGCGTCATACTATATATAGTGATGTGGGTATACATTCCTCTACAGCAGGATGGGTTGGAACCCTATGACGTGATGCCTGCGAGTGCGGAGTCGAGCGCGTACGGCGACACGTGGACTGCGTCGTCGGGCGCCTACGATGCGCTCGGCGAGGAGAGGGACCGTTCCGGGGACATACCCGTTCTCGCGCGGCTCGCAGTTGCCGTGGCGCTCATGTTGCTGTTCCTCGCCGTCTCCATCGGCATCGCGCCGATGTTCTCGGGTTCGCAATGGTGGCAGTTCTGGCCGCTCCTCCCGCTCATCGCGGGGCTCTGTCTTATCGTTATCCCAGCTCGTTCGAATCATGAAGCCCTTTGGCACGCGTTGGGGATCGTTCTCACGTCGGTGTCGGCGATGATGCTTCCCATGGCCTTGGGAGTCGTTTCGTGGATGACGCTAGCGGCGGCCCTCGGGCAGCTTTGGCCGCTTCTCGTCCTGGCGGTCGTGCTGTTTGCCGTGGGCGCGTACCGCGGCACGGGCGCGCTCGTCATAGTCGCCGCCTTCTGCGTCGTGGCCTTCTGCCTCATGACGCTCGGTTGGTTCTCGTTGCCGGGCGAGCGAGAGGCGGTTCTCGTGCTCATGCCGAACGGCAAAACGTACTTGCTCGGCATCGGATCCGCGCTCTGACGAATCTATATATTGTGGTTCTGTTCGTTTTTTTCAACTGGTGAAAGGGTCCGCTTTTCCAAGAATGTACTGGGAATCATAAAATCGGCGCAAAGTCAAGCGAACAAAGCATGAAGCGGAAATCCACAAAAAATTGCCTTACATTCAGGCCGTAAGGTAAAATACCTCCCCACAGCGACGGTTTCCGTCGCCAGAAGGGTAAATTGATATATGAGTCGGAAGCAAACTAAACGTACAGCCGGCAACATGGTGTTCAGCGCCATTGTCGGCTTTTTTATTGTCGCGACAATCGGCGGCGTTGGGTTCGGTGTGGCCGCAGCGGACTCGACCGACGATTTGGCGAGTGCCGGCGCGTTTGGCTTCGATGCCGCGACGAACAACGCCACCATGACGAAGGGAACGGCCGCCAACGCCGCTCCTGCCGTCGAAAGCGAGCCTTTCGTCGAGCATTCGACGCTCGCCGCCGCTTCCGTACGCACCATCGATCCCGGCTTGCAGATGATCGACGACCGCGAGAGGGCCGAGCGCGAGCGTATCGCAGCCGACAACATCGCCGTCATCGACCGCATCGCCGCGGGCAAGGCGAAGCAGGGCTTCGGTTCGGACCCGAGTGGGCAAACGGTCGAGTACGGGCTTCCCGGCGTCGATTGGACCGTAGGCCACGACGCGTTCATCGCGGAATGGACGGCGCGCATCGACGCTTATCTCGACGGTTCCCCGCTTGCAGGCTATGGCGCCGTCTTCGCCGAGGCTGCTTGGGAAAACGGCGTCGACCCGCGCTGGTCTCCCTGCATTTCGAATACCGAATCGGGCAAGGGCAAGGTGTGCTTCCTCCCGTGCAACGCATGGGGTTGGGGCGCATCGGTTTGGCCCGATTGGGATACCGCCATCCGGGCGCACGTGGCCGGGCTCGCAGAGGGCTACGGCTACAGCATCACGCCGGAAGCCGCGGAGAAGTATTGTCCTCCCAACCATGCGAACTGGTATCACGATACCTACGGCCAGATGGGCAGCGTCTAGAGGCGATGACCGTCCATGCGCCCTGCGTTACGTACGCGCCGCTGAACCGGGAACGTGAGATGACGTCGTGAGGAAACCAACATGCGCAATGTAATCGTCGTAGGATGCGGGCGCGTCGGATCGCGCCTGGCGGGCATGCTGTCGGACAACGGCGCGAACGTGTGCGTCGTCGACATGAAACCCGATTCGTTCGCCAACTTGGGCAGGAATTTCAACGGGTCCACCGTGCAGGGCATCGGATACGATGAAGACACCCTCATCAAGGCGGGCATCGAGGATTGCGACGTCGTGGCGGCGGTCACGCAGTCCGACAACGCCAACCTCATGGTGACGGAGGTCGCGAGCCGCCTGTACGGAGTCCCGCACGTCATTGCGCGCCTGTACAACCACGACCACGAGCGCGCCTATATGCAGCTCGGCATCGACTACGTATGCGGCACGACTCTCGTGGCCGAAGAGGTGTTCAGCAAGGCGATCGCCGGCCACGGGTCCCATGTGGACACGTTCGGCGATTACGAGGTCCTCCGCTTCTCGATCGACCTGTCGTGGACGGAGCGCCGTGCGATTCACGTGCACGAGATCGAGCGCGACCACGACATCCGCATCATCGTGTTCGAGCGCAAGGATGGCTCGGCGTCGTCCATTCCCACGCGCGACTCGACGCTGTACCATGGCGACACGGTCCTCGCGTGCGTGCGCCACGATCTCATCGACGGCTTCTCGAAATACATTCAATCTTAGGGAGTCTTCATGTACATCGTCATCACTGGAGGGGGCAAGGTCGGCGAGTACCTCGCCACGATCTTGCTGAAGAACGGAAACGAGGTCGCCCTCATCGAGCGCGACTCCGACGCGGCCGACCGTCTCTCGATGGTGCTCCAAGGGCGCTACCTCATCATCCGGGGAGACGGTTGCGACTCGAAGTACCAGGAGGACGCCGGCATCCGCAAGGCGGACGTGTTCGTGGCGGCAACCGGCCAGGACGACAACAACCTCGTGTCGTGCGAGATCGCTTCGCGCGTCTACAACGTGAAGCGCTGCATCGCCCGCGTGAACGCGCCGAAGAACCTGCGCATATTCAGGGCGCTCGGCATAGAGTCCGTATCGTCGACCGAGATGATCGCCGGCTACATCGAGCAGGAGACCCTGCGCGAGTCCGTCAGCATCGTGTCGGCGCTCACGCATGGAAACGTTGTGCTGACCGAGGTGCCGGTACCCAATATGCAACATCACGACAACGACGAGGGCGTGCGCGCCTATGATATTCCCATGCCCGAAAGCACGTTGATCGTGGCGGTGTCGACGAAGGACGACGTCGAGGTCGTCGGCGAGGATACGATCCTGTATCCCGGCGATGCCGCCGTCGTCGCGGCGGACCGTGACCAGGTGTCCGACGTGCGCGAGGTGTTCCTCGGGCTGTAAGGGGCGTCGAAGGTGCGCCCGGGCGAGAAAGGAATGACATGATCGGTCGATACACGCGTCCCGAAATGGGCGGAATCTGGGAGATGCAGAACAAGTTCGAGATTTGGAAGGAAATCGAGGTCTTGGCGTGCGAGGCCCAGGCCGAGCTCGGGCAAGCGGGCATCACGAAGGAAGAGGCTGCTTGGATTCGCGAGCACGCCAACTTCACCGTCGAGCGCATCGACGAGATCGAGAAGGTCACGAACCATGACGTGATCGCCTTCCTCACCAACATGGCCGAATACATCGATGCCGACGTGCCCGAGGGTACCGAGCCGCCGAGCCGTTGGGTGCACTACGGCATGACGTCGTCCGACTTGGGCGACATGGCGCTGTGCTACCAGATCACCCAGGCGTGCGACATCATCATCGACGACATCAAACGCCTCGGCGAGGTGTGCAAGCGTCGCGCGTTCGAGTTCGAGGACACGCTGTGCGTCGGCCGCACTCACGGCATTTCCGCCGAGCCTATGACGTTCGGCATGAAGTTCGGCAGCTGGGCCTGGATGCTCAAACGCGACCTCATCCGCATGGAGCAGGCTCGCGAGATGATCGCGACGGGCGCCATCTCGGGCGCGGTCGGGTCGTACTCGAGCATCGATCCGTTCGTGGAGGAGTATGTGTGCGAGAAGCTCGGCCTCACGCCCGACCCGCTGTCGACGCAGGTTATCGCCCGCGATCGCCATGCGCAGGTCATGACGACGCTCGCCACGGTCGCTTCGACCCTCGAGGCGATCGCCATGCAGGTGCGCCTGCTTCAGCAGACCGACGTCATCGAGGCGGAGGAGCCGTTCAAGAAGGGCCAGAAGGGTTCTTCGGCCATGCCTCACAAGCGCAATCCCATCACGGTCGAGCGCGTCTGCGGCCTGTCGCGCGTCGTCAAGGCGAACTCGCTCGTGGCGCTCGACGACGTGGCGCTGTGGTATGAGCGTGACATCAGCCATTCGGGTGCGGAGCGCGTCGCACTGGCCGACAGCTTCATCGCGCTCGATTACATGTTCTACAAGATGCAGCCGTTGCTGGACGGGCTGTTCACCTATCCTGCGAAGATGGAGCACAACCTGTGGCGCACGCGCGGCCTCATCTTCAGCTCGAAAGTGCTGCTCGCGCTCGTGCAGACGGGCATCACGCGCGAGGATGCGTACGTCATCGTGCAGCGCAACGCCATGCAGGTGTGGGAGGATATCCAGAACGCCGTGGACGGTCCGACGTACCGCGAGCGCCTCGAGGCCGACCCCGATGCGAAGCTTTCGGCCGAGCAGCTCGACGAGATCTTTGACCCCTGGGCGTTCCTGTCGCGCAAGGACGCGATCTTTGCGCGCTTGAAGGACGTCGAGTTCTAGAGACGTAGTTGGCGACGCGGCAGTTGCCCCTCGCGCGCGCTGCCAGGTCGCGCGGGTCGCCGGGTCGCGCGCGCTGCCGAGTCGCCGCTTTGGCGATTGCCGTTTCGTGTGGTCGCTGCTGTACGTGGTTGCTGTTTCGAGTGGGAGTTAGCTTCATCGGGCCCCTCAACTGAAGTTAGACGCGTCTAAATCCCGCAAAACGCACCCACAACTGGAATATACGTGCACGGCCATGCGCTTTTGCACGTATATTCCAGTTGTGGGTGTAAAAAGCGGGGTTTCACATGTCTAACTTGCGTATTTCGCACACGCAACTGGAATATGCGTGCACACGGAGCTCCGATTGCACGTATATTCCAGTTGCGTGTGCGTTTTGCGGGATTTAGCCGCGTCTAACTTTCAGGGGTCGCACCGCCAGCCCCGAAGCAAGCCCGGCCACAAGCCCGGCCGCCAGCCCCGCGGCAAGCCCGGCCACAAGCCCGGCCGCCAGCCCCGCTGCAAGTCCGGCCGCAGCTACGCTTCTACGAGGCCGCCTTCGTCGACATACTCCTCGAAGGTTTCGCCCTCATAGGTTCCTTCATCGATCGATTCTTCGGACGTCTCCGTGTTTTCGGTGCTCTCTGCGTTTTGCTCGGTTTCCTCGACTGTGTTCGTCTCCGTGACGGGGATCTCTCCTGCGCCGATCGCCCACACTTTTACGCGGCACGCTTTCACGGCCTTGGCGTTAACTGGCTTGTGGTCGACGTTCGTGTAGGTGACGAAAAGCTTTCGCGTGCCGCTCGACGCCAAGTACTCGCCGTACGTGTCGGCGCCGTTGTCGACATCGATTGCGAAGTACTGGCGCGCGTCGAGGTCGACGCCGCAGACAGAGTAGCTCGACTTCACGATGAGCAGGTTCTCGCACCAGGCAGGCGCTGCGGTCGGCGTGCGGGCGAAGCCGAACCATTGCGCAGAGCCGTATTCGCTGTCGGATGGTTTCGAGAAAGGCGTGTAGGTGCCCAAATTCGCGATGGCGCCGCCGTAGTTGTAGATGTCGGAGAACGAGAACATGAACCCGTTGCGGCCGAACCCGGCTTCGAGCGGGTGCATCGCAGAGGGCAACGTCAGCGTGTTCACGACCTTGCCCGATTCCGCGTCGATATTGGTGAGCTGGTAGTACACCGTCGACGAATCAACACGAGGCGTGATGACGACCGAGTTTTCCGTCGAGTAGGGCGGCGTTCCCATGCGTCGGGAGCTCTCGAAGGCGCACGTCGCGTCACTCGAGCCGAACGTCGCGGTCATGAGGCGCGATGGCAACCCGTCGTCGTTGGGCAGCTTCGGCAGCACTTGCCAGTAGGCGTGAGTGCCGACGGCGGCGAGCATCGGCGTGTCGTATGTCGAATCGCCTTCTTCGAGCAGTGCGAAGTTGCCCGGGGCGCCGTTGTTGAACCGCGTCGCGTAGATGCGCCACGTACCCTCGAGGACATTGGCCTCGGTCCAGATCATGCCCGACGATGTGGCGCGGACGTCATACACTTCGAAATGCTCGCTGGAGCCGACGGGCTTCTCGAGAATCGTGGTGACGTTTCCCGTGCTCAAGGAGAGGATGCCGATCTGGGTGAGCGGCGATCCCGTCTCGGTGGGAAGCAGGCAGGCGGCGATGGAGTCGTCGTTGACCCACACGAGCGTCCCGTAGGGGAGGTCGTACGTTCCCGTCACGTGCACGCGCTCGGCATACGAGTCTATGACGTCGAAGTCCGCGAGCGTCGTCAATGCGCTTTCCGGCACGTCGAGGTAGTCTATGTCGCCATCCGAGCCCGCCGAATGGGCATTGAGCGCGAAGGCTCCCGCGCCGACGGCCGCGACGGCCCCGACGCCGATCGCCCCATACAGGAACTTGCGCCGCGAGACGAGCGTCTTGCCCGGCCTGTCCTGATTCACGCCGGTGCCGGGGCCCGCGTCCTGGGACGGGGCCGCCTTGCCTTTGATTGTCGGTCTGCTGGCTTTCATGAAGACGAATTATGTCAGTTCGCAGGCGGCAAGATTACCCCTTGTTCACAATTGATATAATTAAACCCAAATACGTTCGGGTGTCGAGTTTCGGCGCGTTACAATTATCGGAACTGTTCGCAAGTCGATATAACAGTGAGGAGAAACTATGGGTAACGAAACACGTCGCATCATGCTGGTCGAGGACGAAAAGGCGATCCGCGACGCTGTCACGGCCTATCTCGAGCGTGAGAACTACTGGGTGACGGCTATCGGCGATGGCCAGGACGCCCTCGATGAATTCGCGAAGCACCATTTCGACCTCGTCATCCTGGACCTCATGCTTCCGCGCGTTCCCGGCGAGCGCGTTTGCCGCGCCATCCGCGACAACTCCGACGTGCCTATCATCATGCTGACCGCCAAGGGCGAGGTCGAAGACCGCATCATCGGCCTGGAGCTCGGCGCGGACGATTACCTCATCAAGCCGTTCAGCCCGCGCGAGCTCGTGGCCCGCGTACGTGCGCTGCTCCGCCGCGTCCATGCTGATTCCGAACCGCAGCGCGAGGTGCTCGAGTTCGGCGATTTGACCATCGACGTGTCAGGCCACAAGGTCCTCGTCGCAGGCAAGGAAGTCGACCTTACGGCTTCGGAGTTCAAGCTGCTCACGACCCTTTCGCGCTACCCGGGTCGCGTGTACTCGCGCATGGAGCTCGTCGAGAAGGTGCTCGGATACGACTTCGAAGGCTACGAGCGCACCATCGACTCGCATGTGAAGAACCTGCGCGCGAAGATCGGCGACAACCCGCGCAACCCGAAGTGGCTGCATACGGTGCACGGCGTCGGCTACCGCTTCGAGGATCCCACGAAGGCTCCGGGCCAGTAATCGATCCCGAACGCACCGCAATCCGTGTCAGAGGAAATAAAAGATCCCGTACCGCCCGTAGAGGCGCTCGACGAAGAGGCCGACGAGCTCGAAGAAGAGGAAGAGAAACGGCATCACCGCAGCTTCCGTTGGCGTAGCTTGTCCTACACCGCCCGCATGACGCTGTCGTTCGCCCTCATCGCGGCCATGACGGCGCTCGTCGCAATCGGCGTCGTCTCGCTTGTGTGGGAGCAGCATTTCCAGTCGTACACGCAAGACAACATGCGCACGGTCGCCGAGACGACCGCGAGCGAGATCGCCGATCGCTACGAGCATGTCGGGTCGTTCACGAACGCCGTGCTCCAGCCCGCCGGCTATGCCGTCGGCGTGACGAAGGGCGTCGGCATGCAGGTCGTCGACGCTTCGAACAAGATCGTCTTCGACTCGACGACCGAGGTCGGAGGCGTCGAGGGAATCGTCGGGCCCTCCATCGCGCCCCAGCCGGGGCACGATAACATGGCCCATGCGCCGATCATCGTCAAGGACCAGGCCATCGGCTCGGTTCGCGTGTGGGTGTACGGCTCCGACAGCCTTTTGCGGTCCGCCGACCAGGAATTCCGCGACAAGTCGTACCAGGCTATGGTGCTCGCGGCCGTGATCGCCATCGTTCTCGCGTCCATCTTCGGCTATTTCTTCGCGCGCAACCTCGTCAAGCCCATCAAGCGGCTCACCGATACGGCAGAGCAGCTCAAAGAGGGGAATTTTGAGGCGCGTGCCCATCTGAAGGGCGAGGACGAGCTTGCGCATTTCGGAAACACGTTCGATGCGATGGCCGAAGCCGTCGAGCGCAACCGCGAACTCGAGCGGCGCTTGACGACGGACGTCGCCCACGAGCTGCGCACGCCGCTGATGGCCATCCAGGCGACGGTCGAGGCCATGGTCGACGGCGTGCTGCCGGTCGACGAAGAGCGGCTCGTCACGGTCGACTCCGAAGTCATGCGCCTGTCGCGCCTCGTCGACTCGCTGCTTAAGCTGTCGCGTCTCGAGAATCGCTCCAAGCCCACGAAACGCGAGATCGTGAACGTGGGCGAGGTCGTGCAAGGCATCATTTCCACTCACGAGGCGTACGTTCAGGAATCGGGGCTCACGCTGACCTACAAGGCCGATCCCGACGTGTACATCTACGGCGACCCCGACCTCATCCGTCAGGCAACTGCGAACCTGATCTCCAACGCGGTTCGCTACACCGACGAGGGCGGGAGCATCACCGTGCGCGTCAAGCGCGGCGAGTCGATGGCGTCGATCGCGGTCGAGGACACGGGCATCGGGTTGACGCCCGAAGAGGCCCGCATGGTCTTCCAGCGATTCTGGCGTGCCGATTCGGGCCGCGATCGAGAGAGCGGCGGCCTCGGCATCGGGTTGACGGTCGTGAAGCAGATAGTCGAACGTCACGACGGCTGGGTCCAAGTCGAGGGCCGGAAGGGCGAAGGCGCGTGCTTCACGATCCACATCCCGCTCTACAACGAGCGCGAGCAGCGGCGCAAGAACGAGTCGCGCAACCGTGGCGATGGGAAATCGTCGCGCAACAGCTCGAGCCGTTCGCGCTCCCGCTAGCGATTCTTCGGGTTGCCGTCGTCCAATTCTGGCAAATCATCGGAGGTTTCTTGCCGCGTATGGCGTCGACATGCTTTTAGGCCATAATGAATAGGTTCGACGTTATCTAGCGAAAGGCTTTCTTCATGAGCATCATCGACATCAAGCCCGATGCGCAGGGCAAGGTTCGCGACCTGTACGACCTCGGCGACAAGCTGCTGCTCGTCGCGACCGACCGCATCTCGGCGTTCGACTACATCCTCGAAGACGAGATTCCCAACAAGGGCGCCGTCCTCACGCAGATTTCCGTGTTCTGGTTCGAGCTCCTCGAGGGCGTCGTCGAGAACCACCTCATCTCGACCGACGTTGCCGATCTTCCCGAACAGTTCAAACCCTACGCCGATTACCTGCGCGGACGTTTCATGCTCGTGCGCAAGGCCGAGATGTTCCCGGTCGAGTGCATCGTGCGCGGATACCTTGCGGGCAGCGGCTTGAAGGAGTACAACGCCAAGGGCACGGTGTGTGGCATCGAGCTGCCCGGCGGGCTCGTGAACTCCTCGAAGCTCCCCGAGCCCATCTTCACCCCCTCCACGAAGGCCGAAATCGGCCTGCACGACGAGAACATCAGCTTCGACCGCTGCGCCGAGATCATCGGCGGCGACAAGGCGGCGACGCTGCGCGACCTGTCGCTGGCCGTCTACACGAAGGCGCGCGACCATGCGGCCGAGCGCGGCATCATCATCGCCGACACGAAGTTCGAGTTCGGCATGCTCGACGGCAAGATCATCCTCGCCGACGAGGTTCTCACGCCCGATTCGTCGCGCTTCTGGCCGGGCGACCTTTATGAGGAGGGCAAAGACCAGCCGAGCTTCGACAAGCAGTTCGTGCGCGACTGGCTCACTGCGAACTGGGACAAGCAGGGCAATCCGCCGCGGCTGCCCCAGGAGGTCATCGAGAAGACGTCCGAGAAGTACGTCCAGGCGTACGAGCGCATCACCGGCCGCACGTTCAAGTAAAGGAAACATCGAGACATGTCGCAACGCAATCCGATGAACGAGCGGTATACCGACGAGAACCGCTCGGGAAAGACGCGCAAGAGCTCCGCGTCCGCCAAACCGAAGGCCGCCCGCGCGGCCACGGTCCGCGACCCGGCGCCCAAGTCGAAGAAGCAAAAGAAGGAAGAGGCGCGCGAACGCGAGCGCAAGGAGGCGCAGAAAGCCGAGTCGTTTTCCGGCCGTTACGAGCAGACCGAAGGCTACAAGCGGCTTCGCCGCGTGTGGTGGGGCCTGCTCATCGGCGCTATCGCCATGACGGCGGTTTCGTGGCTCGTCACGCGTGACGAGAACCTCGCGCAATTCTCGATGGTGGCCCTGATTCTCGCTTACGCGCTGATCATCGCTGCTTTCTGGATCGACCTCGGCAAGATCCGCAAGGAGCGCAAGCTCTACAACGCGGCGGTGGCGAAGGGCAACTCCAAGGAAGCGCGCCGCGAGCAGAAGCGCCAGCGCGCCGAACTGCGCGAGCAGGAGAAGGAAGCTGCCGAGAAGTTCGAGGCTGCGAAGGCCGAGGAAGAGGCCAAGAAAGCCGAAGGCGGTGGAATCAAGGGCTTTTTCCGCAAGTTGAAGAAGGATTCCGACGCAGGCAAGGCCGAGGCCGAATCCACGAGCGAATCCGCGAAGGGCAAGGCGGACGAATCCAAATAGTCGACGGTGCGGCCTGCGCTCGTGTCGCAAGGCCGCACCGCGAACAGGTTTTTCTCTAGGAAGCGAGCACGGAGCCGTCAGTTTGCTGGCTGGCGTGATGCTTGCGCGTGAGCAGGTAGAAGATAGGCGTGTCGAGCGCGGCAAGAACGAACTTGCACAGGTATTGCCCGATGATCATCGCGCCGAGCTGGGGGAGCATCGCCGGGTCGAACAACCAGCCGAACCCGATGCCGAACGCAATCCCAATGAAGATGACCGTGTCTATGACCTGAGATGTCATGGTTGACAGATTGTTCCAGATCCACCGGCTCCTCGTCGAGCCGCCCCGCGACAGGATGCGGTTGCGGAGGCGGTGGAAGATGAAGACGTCCCACGACTGGGAGAGCAGGTAGGCCGTCATGCTGGCCAGCACGAAGACGGCGTTCTGGCCGAGGAGCATCTCGTAGGAGGCCTGCATGGCCGAGTCGGCCGCCGGAAGCACCTGGCCGATTATGATGAGAGTCGTCGCCAGAACCTGGCAGCCGAAACCTCCCAATACGACGGTCTGGGCCTCCTTCTTGCCCCAGATTTCGCCGATGACATCGGTCATGAGGAAGGTCACGCAGTAGCAGATGACGGCGCTCGGCACGAGGATCGTGCTTCCGAACAGCGGTATTCCCGTTTGGATGGTTTTCGCCGTGATGACGTTGGATATGACGAGCGCCACGGCAAAGACCATGGCGCATAGCATGAGGTTCGTATTGGTTTTCTTCATGGTGGAGCCTGCCTTAGTATTTTTTAGGTTGGATGTTGCGAACAACCTCCCGAAGCGGTCGGGAACCGTCTGCGTATTGTAGCGAGATGTCCAAATGCTCGCAAGAAATCGACCAGGTCTGCACAACTTGGTAACTTTGAGTCGGGCCAAGTTGCAAGTATAATGTCAGCACGAAACGGTTTGCAGGCTTACGAGTTCCAAAGCCACTGCCGCTCCGATAGAGCTGCAGCTTAATTGTCAAGGAGCCATTATGAAGTGTGTCGAGTGCGGAGCCGAAATCAAAGACGGTGCTATCTACTGCATAAAATGCGGTGCCATGCAGGTCTCAACGGGCGTCGATCCGGCGCGAACGGGAGAGCGTATCCAGATGGGCCGCGCGTCCGAGCAGAAAATCGACTGGCCCGACCTCGAGCCTGCATCTGCAGATGCGAACAACGCCGTCAAGGGCGTGAACGTCTCCGAAAGCGCCGCATCGGCGGGGCGCCATATGAAGGATTTCCATCCGGCGCCGAAGCGCACGGGCAGGAATGCGGCAATTGTCGTCGCGGTCGCCGCTGTTGTCGCTGCCGCAATTTTCGGCGGCGGCTACCTCCTGAACTCGTCGGCTCCGAGCGCATCGTCCGCTGCAAGTCAGGTAACTGCGCAAACGGCCAGCAGCGAATCGTCGGACGAGTCGAGCGACAGCGCTGCGCTCACGGCCTCGACTTCGGCTTCGTCTGCTGCCGCGGATAGCACGGCGTCGGCATCGGCATCGGCTAGCTCCGCTGCATCGACGTCATCGACCGCGTCGGCTTCGTCGGCTGCGGTGGACACCGCATCGTCGTCTGCCGCCGCTGAGCCTATCCCCACGATCGTCGAGGAGCCCGCGCCCGCTCCGGCGCCCGCACCCGAGCCGGCCCCCGAGCCCGAGCCCGCGCCCGCACCTGAGCCCGAGCCGGAAGTGTCGAACGACTACGTACTCGGCGATTCGAGCAGCCGCTATTACTCGCGCGAGGAGCTCGAGTCGATGAGCGCCGAGGAGCTGTCGTACGCCCGCAACGAGATCTACGCCCGCAACGGGCGCATCTTCCAGAGGGACGACCTGCAGTCGTACTTCGAGTCTCAGGACTGGTACGAGGGCTCCGTTCCCGCCGACCAATTCAACAGCGAGACCATGCTCAACGACGTCGAGCTCGCGAACGTGCTGCTGATCAAGGACGTCGAGCAGAGCAAGGGCTACCTGTAGAAAATCTGTAAAACCGGGATTAGCAGGTTTTACGGCGCCCGCAATTGGCGGGCGCCGTTGCTTTATTTGGCGGGCGCCGCCGCTTCGGCTGGCAGGAGCGGCGGCTTTGCCTAGCGGGCGCCGTCTCCTTTGTCGAGGTCGGAAAGCTGCTCGAACATTCGCCGCGCCGCTATTTCCCCATAGCCGAAATCGGGGTGCGCCCAGTTCGCGAACGGGTAGATCGAGATTCCTCCGCGCGGGTAGAACATCCCGCGCACCTCGATGTACTTGGGTTCCATGAGCTCCACGAGGTCTTTCATGATGATGTTCGTCACGTCCTCGTGGAAGTCGCCGTGGTTGCGGAAGCTGAACAGGTAGAGCTTCAGCGATTTGCTCTCGACCATGCGCACGTTCGGGATGTAGTTGATGTACATCGTCGCGAAATCGGGCTGCCCGGTGATGGGGCACAGCGTCGTGAATTCCGGGCAGCGGAACGTGACCATGTAGTCGTGGTCCTGATGGGCGTTCTCGAACGTCTCCAGGATGTTCGGATCGTAGTCCGAGATGTTCGGGCGCTTCGTGCTTCCAAGCAGTGTCAGTTCTTCGTCGTGCGTCATGCGTCGGGCCTCCTCGGCTGAATCGGTATCGTGCATTAGGGTATCATAGGTGGCGAAAGCGCGAGGAGGAACCCATGGCCCAGAACATGAACAGGGACGAGAAGCTCAAAGCGCTCGTCAACGCCCCGCGAAATGCCTACAATCACGGATTGCAGACGGCAACGGGCGAAAAACCCGGGGGCAATGCGGCGCCGGATGGGAAGCCTGCGGGCAACGCGGTTTCCAGCGGGAAGCGGCAGCGGCCCTCGCAGCCCGCCCACGGGCGGGCCCAGCAGCGCCCTGACGCCAAAATCGGGATGTTTACGGTGGTGAAGGACAATATCGTTGGCATCCTCTCGGTCCTGGGCGTGACCGCCATCGTCGTACTCATGGTGTTCTTCCTGCGTGGATGCGGGTTCTTGCAGACAGGTGGAGATCGCTCGGCGGAAGCCGGTGGGCAATCGACGCAAGCCGATTCCGGCGCCATCGAATCGCCTTACGATTGGACGAAGCTCGACCGTACGGGCGGCCGGTATTCCTATGTCGCCGAAGATGGTGCGGCCTCGAAATTCGGCATCGACGTATCCGACAACCAGCACGAGGTCGATTGGGAAGCCGTGGCGGGAGATGGCGTCGAGTTCGCGATGATTCGCCTGGGATACCGCGGCGCGACCGAGGGCGACCTGTACGTGGACGAGCAGTACTATGCCAACATGGCGGGAGCCCAGGCGGCGGGGATAAAACGGGGCGTGTACTTCTTCTCGCAGGCGATCTCCGTCGAAGAGGCGCGCGAGGAGGGCAATTTCGTCCTCTCGAACCTGGGAGGAGCGCGGCTCGAGTATCCGGTCGCCTTCGACTCGGAAGTCATCCCGAGCCTCGGGGAGACGCGCACGGCCAACCTGTCGAACGAGGAGATGACCGCCATAGCCGATGCGTTCTGCGAAGAAGTCGAGGCGGGCGGCTACGACACCATCGTGTACGGGAACCACAGCGACCTCACGCGTTACGACATCGAGAACCTCGGCGGACGCGGTATCTGGTGGGCGGAGTACGGCCAGCCGACACCGCTCACGACAGCGGCCATCGACATCTGGCAGTACGCGAGCGAGGGCTCCATCGCCGGCATCGACACCGCCGTCGACCTGAACATCGATCTCCCACCCACGTACGAATAGTTCTTAGGTTAGCGTACTTCGTTGGCCGATCGGCAAATGCCGACTAAAAGTGTTTACTATTTTTTCGCGCTTGTATACTGACAAATCAGTATACAAGCGCTCTTTTGCGGCATTATCCAGTAGACAAGCGCGTTTTTCCAGCAGCTTTTACTAGACAAGTGCGTTTTTGCAGTCAACACTTTTCCCACTAACGTACGAATAATTCTCAAGCCAGCGCACGAATAAGCGCGGGCTCCTCCCAGGCGCCAAAGCGCGCCGAGGGGGCGCCCGCCACTTGCGCAGGCAGGCAAAACCTCAGGGATAGGTAAACCGCCTACTGCCGAGCAGCCGTAGGCGGGCACCCCCTCGGCGCGCTTTGGCGCCTGGGAGGGGCCTCCCCTCGATTAGTTCGACGTCTCGCGCGCAATCAGGTGGTCGCTGCCGTAGCGCTTGCGCAGCAGCGGCTTGTCGATCTTGCCCGTCGAGTTGCGCGGCACTTCGGCGAAAATGTACTTGCGGGGGCGCTTGTAGCGCGGCATCTCGGTGCAGAACTCGACCATTTCCTCTTCGGAACAGGTATAGCCTTCTCGAATCTCGATGACCGCGCAGGCAATCTCGCCGAGGCGCTCGTCGGGGACGCCGATGACTGCGACGTCTTTCACGGCCTTGTTCGAGCGGATGAAGTCCTCGATCTGCACGGGGTAGAGGTTCTCGCCGCCCGTGATGATGACGTCCTTCGCGCGGTCGACGAGGTAGATGAACCCGTCTTCGTCAACTTCGGCAACGTCTCCGGTGTACAGCCATCCGTCGCGCAGGACCTCGGCGGTCGCCTCGGGGTTCTTGTAGTAGCATTCCATGACGCCGCCGTCGCCGCGCAGGCACAGCTCGCCGACGTCGTGTGCGCCAGGGGTGACGAGCGTGCCGTCCGGGTGGCGGACTTCCGCCTCCCATCCGTAACCGGCGATTCCGATGGCGCCGACCTTGTGGATGTTCTCGACGCCCAAGTGGACGCTGCCCGGCCCGATACCTTCGGACAGGCCGTAATTGGTGTCGTACTCATGGCTGGGAAACACGCTCATCCAGCGCTTGATGAGGCTCGGCGGAACCGGTTGGGCGCCGATGTGCATGAGGCGCCACTGGTCGAGGTTGTAGCGATCGAGGTCGACGGCGCCGTCCTCGATAGCGTCGAGGATGTCCTGCGCCCACGGCACGAGCAGCCAGACGATCGTGCAATGCTCCTCGGAGACCGTGCGCAGGATCCACTCGGGGCTCACGCCGCGGAGTATGACGGCGGAGGCGCCGGTCACGAGACCGCCCATCCAATGCATCTTCGCGCCGACGTGATAGAGGGGAGGGATGCACAGGAAGTTGTCCTCGTGCGTTTGCCCATGGTGCTTCTGCTCCGTGATGGCGGCGCGCATGAGGGACTTGTGCTTGTGGAGGATCGCCTTGGGGAATCCCGTCGTGCCACTGCTGAAGTATATGGCGCCCAGGTCGTCGTCGGTGATGGGAATGGCCGGCTCCTCGGGCGTGAAATGACGGACGCGCTCCTTGTAGTTCGACGCGAAGGCGGGGCCGTCCTCGCCGACGAAGTACAGCTGCTTGACTTTCGGGATGCAGTCCTTGATCTCCTCGATGCGCCCGATGAACTCGGGGCCGAAGATCAGCACCTCGGCGTCGGAGAGGTCGAGGCAGTAGCGGATCTCCTCGGCCGTGTAGCGGTAGTTCATCGGCACGGCGATGGCGCCCGACTTGAGCACGCCCATGTATATAGGTAGCCACTCCAGGCAGTTCATCATCAGGATCGCGACTTTCGTGTCGCGTTGCACGCCCGAGTCGAGGAGCAGGTGCGAGAAGCGGTTCGCATGCTCGTTGAACACCTTCCACGTGATGTCGCGACGGTAACGTTTCGAGGGAGCCGTCTCGACGAGCTCGTATTCGCTCCAGCTCTTGCCGCGTTGCTCGCGAATCTGGGGATTTACCTCGACGAGCGCGACGTCGTCGGGGTATTTCGCGGCGTTCATGATCAGGTAATCGGTAATGGGCATGTCATTCTCCTGCGTCGAGGAATATCTTTCTTGTTACGAAGTTCCACACCATGACGATGGCCGTGGCGCCGATTTTCACGATCAGGTAGTGCCATTCGAGCAACTCGACGCCCGCCCACATGCATGCGTTGTTAATGATAAGGCCAATAATCGACAATATGACGAAGATTATGAATTCGCGCGTGCGCGACATGTCGTCTTTGTGGGTGAACACGTAGCGCATCGAGGCGAGGTAGTTGAAGATGACCGAGACCGTGAAGCCGATGGTCGCGCTCACGAGGTAGTTGATTCCCAGGACTTCGGTGCAGAACGCCAGCAGGCCGTAGTCGATGAGGAAGGCTATGAATCCGACCACGCCGAACTTCATGAATTGCGCTATCAGCTTCTGCATGTCACCCCTCCTTTCGATTCCGAAGCATTATCGCATAGGCTCGCGTCTGTTTACGAAGTGTGGAGCGGTAAATATATTGCATACAATACAATAGTGTGCAATAATAATAGAGACGAAAACAAAAACGAGGCAATCGACAAGCGAAAGGAAGCAGCATGAGCGTTTACGATTTCAAGGTTGCAGCCCGTGACGGAAGCGAAGTGTCGCTCGAGGAATATGCGGGCAAGGTCCTGCTCATTGTGAACACGGCCACCGGCTGCGGGTTCACTCCCCATTACGAGCCGCTCGAGGCGATGTACGCCGAGTACCGCGACCGGGGTTTCGAGATCCTCGACTTCCCCTGCAACCAGTTCGCCGACCAGGCGCCCGGTTCCGACGACGAGATTCACGAGTTCTGCCAGGTAAAATACGGCACCGAGTTCCCGCAGTTCAAGAAGATCGACGTCAACGGCGACGACGCCGACCCCCTGTTCGCCTACATCGCAACCGAAAAGCCCTTCGAGGGGTTCGGCAAAGGCCTCAAGTCGAAGGCGCTCGACAAGTTCGCGAAGGCCAACAACGCGAAATACGGGGACAAGGCCTACATCAAATGGAACTTCACGAAGTTCCTCGTCGACCGCAACGGCGAGGTCGTCGCCCGTTTCGAGCCGACCGTCGACATGGCCGACGTGAAGAAGGCCGTTGCCGCGGCGCTTTAAGGCGGGCATGGAGTCCTGCGGGCCCATGCGACTTGCACCAAGCGGGGCGTGCGTTCGTGTACGAGCGCACGCCCCGCGCTATATAATCGTATACAATTAAAATGTACGCATAACCACGCGAGGACGGGTGCCATGGCGAAACCAGCAACCGATATGAGCACGATTTCGACAGACGAGCTTTTGAAGCTCGACAACCAACTGTGCTTTCCGCTCTATGCGTGCTCGAAGGAAGTGGTGCGCCGCTACACGCCCTACCTCGACGCCTTGAACCTCACGTACACGCAGTATCTCGTGATGATGGCCCTTTGGGAGCACGAGAGCCTGTCCGTGGGAGAGCTGGGAGAGCTGCTTTACCTCGACTCGGGCACACTTACCCCGCTTTTGAAGAAAATGGAGGAGAAGGGCTACGTCAAGCGATGCCGAAGCGCCGCCGACGAACGGCGCGTAAACGTTGAGCTGACCGATGCGGGCGCTACGTTGAAAGAGCGGGCGCGCGAGGTCCCGCTCGCGATGGGGCAGTGCGTGAACATCGATTCCGAGGAAGCGGCCGAGCTCGTGCTGTTGCTCAGGAAAGTCCTCGTGAACGTGCGTGAATCGTAGGCGTCCGACGCGTATTTCCGAGACACTCGACTGGCTGATATGAGGAACCATTACGAAAAGGTCGTATGTGCCTGCTGCTTCCTTGCGCTATTCGTGAACGTGGGGCTTAACAGCACGTCGTTCGCCGTGTACCAGCCCTACATCGTGGCGGTGCCCGGCGTAGGCGACACCGGCGGGTCTGCCGTCGTCGCCTTGCGCGTGCTGGTTTCCCTCGTCGTCACCGTGTTCGTCGACCGCTACTACAACGCGCTCGACCTGCGCGTCGGCGTGTCGATTGCAACGGTGCTTACCGCGGTGGGGTTCTTCCTGTACGGGTTCGCGACGAATCTGCCGCTGTTCCTGTTGGGAGCCGTGGTGGCGGGCGCCGCGTACGGGTTCGGCGGTATGGTCGCGACGACCATGCTCGTCAACCGCTGGTTCAAGAGCGGCATCGGGACGGCCGTCGGCATCGCGTCGGTCGGAAGCGGGGTCGCGGGCATCGTCGTGCCCGTGGCGGCTGCGCGCGTCATCGAGGGGCATTCGCTTTCGTGGGCGTTCAGGCTCGAGGGGCTGCTGGCGCTCGTCGTTGCCGCGGTCATCTTCGCGTTCCTGCGCAACAGGCCCGCCGACCTGGGTCTGACTCCCCATGAAAAGGAAGGTTCGCCCGCCCGCGCGAGGGCGCGCAGCGTCGCGGGCGTGCGCCTCTCGCCTCGTGAGCGGGTTCTCGTGCTCGCGGCGCTTGCCATGACGGGGGCGTTCAGCATGGGCGGCATCGCGTACCTGTCCATCTTGTTCGTGGCCAGCGGGATAGACGCGGGTTTCGCCGCGTTCCTCTTGTCGGTGACGGGCGTTTGCCTGACCGTGTCCAAGTTCGTGACGGGCGAGTTGTTCGACCGCATCGGGACGCGCTTGGCGTCAGGGGTCATGTTCGCGGTGCTCGTCGTCGGACTCGTCCTGTGCTGCGCGGCCTCGGCCGGATCCACGGGAGTTGCCGTTGCGGCTGCGGTTTGCGTGGGCGCGGGGGTCTCGCTCGGCTCGGTGGGGTTGTCCGTTTGGTCGCTCGAGCTGTCCGAGCCGGAAACGCGCGCGCGTTCGATCAAGAACTGCCAGCTCGCGTATTCTGCAGGCGGCTTCGTCATGAACGTGCTGCCCGGTCCGCTCAAGGAGATGACGGGCACGTATGTCACCTCATATGCGATCTTGGCGGTCTTGGGGGTCATGGCTGCCGGCATCATCCTGTTCGCATACCGTCCCCGCTAGCCATTTCACGGAGCGTCAGGGTCGGTTTCTGCCGTCTGGGCGCGCTGTCGGGGCGTTCGAGCCGGGCGTTTTCCTCGCGACATCGTCGCGTGGTTTTCGATTGTGTGAGTATTGTCACAAATGACAGCGGCCCTCTTCATCGGTGGGACATTGTTTGATAATGGGCGATTATTGTCTTTTCGAGGAGAGGAGGAGTCGTGCTGATAGGAATTCCGAAAGAATCGACTTCCAGGAATCCTCTTGTTGCAGTAACACCTGATTCGGTCCGCAAGATGATAGCGCTCGGCTATGAAGTGTGCGTCGAGAGTGGTGCAGGTAACAGAGCGAGTTTCTTCAACAGCCAGTACCGTAAAGCCGGTGCCGAAATCGGCAGTCGGTCCGACATCTGGGGCGCCGACATCGTCGTGTGCCTCGACATGCCGACGGACGACAAGCTCGACTTGATGCATGGGGGAGCGGTGCTCATCGCCCGCATGAACCCCGCTGCCAACCCGGAAATCGCCGAGAACCTCGCGAAACGCGGCATAACGGGCCTCGCGATGGATGCCGTGCCGCGCATCTCGCGCGCGCAGTCTCTCGACGTCCGTTCTTCGATGGCGAACATCGGCGGCTACCGTGCCGTGATCGAGGCCGCCAACGCTTATGGTCGCACGTTCGGCGGCCAGGTGACCGCAGCCGGCAAGGTGGCGCCTGCGCGCGTGTACGTCATCGGCGTCGGCGTCGCCGGCTTGGCTGCCATCGGCGCCGCCGTCTCGATGGGCGCGATCGTGTCCGCGACCGACGTCCGTCCCGAAGTCGCCGACCAGGTCGAATCGCTCGGCGCGACGTTCGTCGAGATTCCCGTCAAACAGGAATCGTCCGACGGCTACGCACGCGCCCTCACCGACGAGCAGCAGAAGCTCACGTTGGAGGTCTACGCGAAACAGGCGGCGGAAAGCGACATCGTCATCACGACGGCGCAGGTTCCGGGACGCCCGGCGCCCCTGCTCTTGACGGAGGAGGCCGTCGAGGGCATGAAGCCCGGGTCCGTCATCGTCGACATGGGCGCATCCGAGTTGGGCGGCAACTGCGCGCTGTCGCAACAGGGCAAGGTGGTTCAAACCGAGGGCGGCATCTCCATCATCGGTTACGATAACCTGCCCGCGCGCCTCCCCGGCCAGGCGTCTCAGCTCTATGGCCAGAACATCGTCAACTTCCTCAAGCTCACGACGCCGCAGAAGGACGGCTCGATCGTGCTCGACGAGACGGACGAAGTGGTGCGCGGCATCACCGTCGCCCTCGACGGCGAGATCATGTGGCCGCCGCCCCCCGTGTCGGTTTCAGCGGCGCCTGCCCCGAAGGCGGAGTCCGAGAAGCCCTCTGCAGCCGAGGCCGAAGCCGCCCCCGCGGACGAGGAGAAGGCGCCCTCTCCCATGAAGGGCCTGTGGTGGAAGGCCCTGCTCGCCATCTTGGGCGTGGCCATCATCGCCGCTGCGCCTTCCGAGATGACAGGGCACTTCTTTGTGTTCGAGCTCGCCGTCGTCGTGGGATTCTATGTCATTACCAACGTTACGCATGCGTTGCATACGCCGTTGATGTCGGTCACGAACGCCATCTCCGGCATCATCATCGTCGGGTCCCTCCTTCTCATGGGGGCGGACAACCCGGTTGTCGTTGCGCTCTCGTTCGTTGCCGCCGTGTTGGCGTCCATCAACATCTTCGGCGGCTTCCTCGTGACGCGTCGCATGCTCGACATGTTCAAGGGGAGCTCTGAGGACTAATGGATATTTCGGTTATGGAAGGCGCGACTCTGGCCGCCGACGTGCTCGGCCGTTTCCAGACGATCGCCTATATTCTGGCGGCGCTCCTGTTCATTCTGGCGCTTGCCGGCCTATCCCAGCAGAAGACGGCGTTGCGTGGCAACACGTTCGGCATCGTGGGCATGGCGCTCGCGCTCGTCGCGACCATCGCCATCGCGATCTGGCAGAGCAGCGGCGTGAACGTCGTCACGATCGGGCTCATCGCCATCGCGCTGGTGATCGGCGGCGCAATCGGCGCCCGCAAGGCGCTGACGATTCCCATGACGGGCATGCCCGAGCTCGTGGCCATGCTGCACTCATTCGTCGGCATCGCGGCGGTGCTCGTCGGCTTCAACTCGTTCATCGTGCAGCCGGGCTCGCTCGACGCGAGCAACGGCTTCCATATGGGCGAAGTGGGCTTGGCGGTCTTCATCGGCGCCGTGACGTTCACCGGCTCCATCGTGGCCTACCTCAAGCTCTCGGCGAAGATCTCCGGCAAGCCGCTCACGCTGCCCGGCCGCAATGCCATCAACCTGGTCATGCTCATCGCCTGCATCGCGCTCATCGTATGGTTCGTGAACACGATCGGCGTCGAGGCCGGCCTGGTTCCGCTCGTGGCGCTCACCGTCATCTCGCTCGTGCTCGGCGCGCACCTCGTGCTCGCCATCGGCGGCGGCGACATGCCCGTCGTCGTCTCCATGCTCAACTCGTATTCGGGATGGGCTGCGGCTATGGCCGGCTTCACGCTCAGCAACGACCTGCTCATCATCACCGGCGCGCTCGTGGGCTCTTCGGGCGCGTACCTCTCCTACATCATGTGCCAGGGCATGAACCGTTCGTTCATCTCGGTCATCCTCGGCGGTTTCGGCGGGACGGCGCCCGCTGCCTCTTCGTCCTCCCAGGTGCAGGGCGATCATACCGAGACGACGCCCCAGGAGGTCGCAGAGCAGCTCGCCGGTTCGAAGAGCGTGGTCATCGTTCCCGGCTACGGCATGGCAGTCGCCCAGGCCCAGTTCCCGGTGGCCGAGCTCACGCGCGTGCTCGCCGAGCGCGGCGTCGATGTGAAGTTCGGCATCCATCCCGTCGCCGGCCGCATGCCCGGCCACATGAACGTCTTGCTCGCCGAGGCCAAGGTGCCCTACGACGACGTGTTCGAGATGGACGAGATCAACGATGATTTCGGCAACGTCGACACCGTCCTGGTCATCGGCGCGAACGACACCGTCAACCCTGCGGCGGAAACCGAGCCGTCTTCCCCGATCGCCGGCATGCCGGTGCTTCGCGTGTGGGAAGCGGGCAAGGTCGTCGTGTTCAAGCGCTCCATGGGCAACGCGGGTTACGCCGGCGTGCAGAACCCGCTTTTCTTCAACGAGAACACCGACATGCTCCTCGGCGACGCGAAGGGCTCCGTCGAGGCGATTCTCACCGCATTGCGCAGCTAAGCGCCCGCTCGCCCCGCATATCCTATAATGGCCACATGAAAACTCGAACGACGCAGAGACTGGCCATTATAGGAGGCGGGGCTGCAGGCCTCATGGCCGCCATTGCCGCCGGAGACCGCGCACGCGAGTCCGGCGTCCCGGCCGACATCACGGTCTTCGAGCGAGACGACCGCGTCGGCCGCTCCATCTTGGCAACGGGAAACGGCCGTTGCAACTTCTCCAACGCTGCAATCGACGTCGAGCGGTATCGCAACGCAAGGTTCGTGTCCTCGGCGTTCGACGCGCTTGGCAACCCCTCGTTCGTGCTCGATTCGTTCGAGGGCCTTGGTCTTCTCTGGCGCGAGGAGTCCGATGGCAGGCTGTACCCGCTCGCCAACAAGGCAAGCGTCGTCGTGGACGTCCTTCGTGCGGCGGCAGCCGAGCTCGGCGTGCGCGAAGCGTGCGAGCGCGAGGTCGCGGCAGTCGACCCGCCCCGCGAGGCGGAAAAGCCGTTCACGCTGCGCATGTCCGACGGCGTGTTCGAGCGTGCCGACGCCGTCGTGCTCGCGTGCGGCGGGCGATGGTCGTCGTCGATCGGGGTCGAGGGACTCCCTTTCGAGCCGCTGTCTCCCGTGCTCGGCCCCCTGCGCGTTGCCAAGCAAGACATCCCCCTCGTCCGCGAGCTCGACAACATCCGCGTCCGATGCGCGGTTGACCTCGCGCGCGACGGGGGCGCCGCACTGCAAACGATCGCGTCCGAACGCGGCGAGCTCATGTTCAGGAAATACGGCGTGTCAGGCATCTGCGTGTTCAACCTATCGCGTTTCGCCCGCCGGGGCGACGTCCTGCGCATCTGCTTCCTGCCCGATGAAGTTGCCGGCAACGCCTCGGGCTACTTGGCAGCGCGGCATCGGTCGCTCTCGCGTCGTTTCGGCGAGACGGTGACGTTCGAGCAGATGCTGCGCGGCGTCCTGCTGCCGCGCGTTTCGGAGGCGGTCTTGAAGAAAGGCGGCTTCCAGCCCGGCTCGGCGTTCCGCAAGCGCGACGCCTCCCGGCTCGCCGAGCTTCTCACGCGTTTCCCGCTGGTCGTCGAGGGCATAGGAGATTCCGATATCTGCCAAGTTCGCCGCGGGGGGTTCTCGCCGGACGCCGTCGATCCTGCAACCATGCAGGCGCGTGCGTGCCCGGGGCTTTTTCTCGCCGGCGAGGCGCTCGACGTCGATGGGCCGTGTGGTGGCTACAACTTGCATTGGGCGTGGACGAGCGGCGCGATAGCCGGACGCAGCGCCGTGGAGCTCATGAGCGGCGCCGGCTTCGAATAACCTGCCAATAGACGATACGCGCGAAAGCGCGTCTGAGAGGATTGATTGGATGATCGAGGTTTCAAACGTTCGCCTGCCGCTTGATGCGGGGCTGCCCGACGGCGGGCGCATCATGCGCTCGGCGATTGCGAACGTGCTCGGCGTCAAGGTTTCCGAGATAGCCGATTTCACGTTGCTGAAGCGCAGCGTAGACGCGCGCAAGAAAAACGATGTCGGGTTCGTGGCGACGTTTGCCGTCGCGTTACGCGACCCTGCAGATGAAGCGCGGGCGCTTGCGGGAGAGCTTCCCGTCTCGAAGCGCGTGAACGTCAAGGAGCACGTCGCCTACCGCCCGCTCGAGATCCCGCGCGTGCCGGTGCGTCACGACGGCACGCGTCCCATCGTGGTCGGCATGGGCCCCGCCGGCCTGTTCGCGGCGCTCTACCTGGCTCGGGCCGGATTGAGGCCGATCGTGCTCGAGCGCGGCGGCGACGTCGACGAGCGCACGAAGGCCGTCGACGCCTTCAACCGCGGCGAGGACCTCGACTTGGCGACGAACGTCCAGTTCGGCGAAGGAGGGGCGGGGACGTTCTCGGACGGCAAGCTCACGACGGGGACGAAAAGCCCGCTCGCGCGCCACGTGCTTCAGTGGTTCGTCGACGCGGGGGCGCCCGACGAGATATTGTGGCAGGCGAAACCCCACATCGGAACCGACAAGCTCGTCGACGTCGTGAGGACGATGCGCGAACAGATCGTGGCCGCGGGCGGCGAGGTGCGCTTCCACTCGAAACTGGCGGACGTGACGTTTGACGAGGCCGGCCGCATTTGCGCCGTGAGCGTCGAGCAGACGTGCGGTCGGGCGGATCGTCAACGCGGCGTACCGCCGCGCGTCGAGGAGATGCCCTGCAGTGTGCTCGTTTTGGCATGCGGTCACTCCGCGCGCGACACGTTCAGGATGCTCCAGCGGGCCCAGCTTGCCATGGAGCCCAAGGCGTTCTCGGTCGGCGTGCGCATCGAGCATCTCCAAAAGGACATCGATCGCGCCCAATACGGCAAGGCTGCCAACCATCCCGCCCTCGGGGCGGCCGATTACAAGATGGTGGCCCATTTGCCGAGCGGGCGCTCGGTCTACACGTTCTGCATGTGCCCGGGAGGCGAGGTCGTCGCCGCGGCGAGCGAGGAGTACGGTGTCGTCGTGAACGGGATGAGCCGGTTCGCGCGCGACGCCGAGAACGCGAACGCCGCCCTGCTCGTCGGGGTGTCGCCTGACGACTTCAAGAGCAACGACCCGTTGGCGGGCACCGTTTTCCAGCGTCGCATAGAACAGGCGGCGTTCGGCGAGGCCCACGAGATGGGCGGCGAGGCGTGGCAGGCGCCGGCCCAAACGGTCGGCGATTTCCTGGCAGACACCGCCGGCAACCCGTCTCCCAAGGTGCGGCCGAGTTATGCCCGCGGCGTCGTGTGGTGCGACCTTCGGGAGATCCTTCCCGAATTCGTGACGGACTCGCTCGCCGAAGCACTGCCCCTGCTCGACAGGAAGCTGCACGGCTTCGCAGATGCGGGTGCCGTCATGACGGGCGTCGAGACGCGCAGCTCGAGCCCCGTGCGCATCCTGCGCGACGACGAGTCCCTCCAGGCATGGAGGGCGCCCCGTCGCAAGCGCGTCCGGGCGCGCGATGTCGCCCGGGGGCATGGGCGCCCGTCAGATTCCGAGCAAGCGCACGTGCCCACGTTCATATACCCATGCGGCGAGGGCCCCGGGTACGCAGGCGGCATCATGAGTGCCGCCGTCGACGGCATGCGCATCGCCGAGAAGATCGTCGAGGGGCTCGGCGTCGAGGTGGGCCATGTGCCGACGGGCTCGGAGGGGTTCGAGGACGCCGTGGCGGCCTTGAAGCAGGGCAAGCCCGCCGTCTTTCCGACGGATACGGTCTACGGATTGGGCGTTGCGGTCGACTACGCCGCGTCTCCGCAGATCCTCTACGATATCAAGCAACGCGATGCGGGAAAGCCGGTCGCGTGGCTCGTGTCCAGCGCGGACGATCTCGACCGTTTCGGGGTGGATGTCTCAGATCGGGCGCGCGATCTTGCCCGGCTCCACTGGCCGGGCGCCCTCACCATTGTCGTGAACGCGTCCGACCGCGTGCCGGAGGCGTTTCGTTCGGAAACCGGCACCATCGGCTTGCGCATGCCCGACGATCCCGTGGCGCTCGCGCTCGTCGAGGCGGTCGGGTGTCCGATCGCCACGACTTCGGCAAACCGCTCGGGCCTGCACGGCGCTCCGTCGGCGACAAGCGTCGACGAGGCGATTGCGGAAGCGGCAGGCGGGTTCGCCAAAGAGGGCGGATCGGGAAGCGGGACGGCGTCTACCGTGGTAGACTGCACAAATGAGCAGATAACCGTGCTTCGCCAAGGAAGCATTCGCATTCATATATAGGAGGGGATATGTCCGAGTCGATGTTCACCGTTCCATTCGATTACGTTTCCCACGATGGGAAGACGCGAATCAAGGCAAAGTTATGGACGAACGCGGCGTTCGGAAGCCCCGAAGATCCCGGCCCCGAGAAACCGAAGGCCATCGTGCAGTTCGTGCACGGCATGTCCGAGTACGTGGACCGCTACGAAGATTACGCGGAGTACCTGGTCGATCGCGGCTTCATGGTCTGCGGCGAGGACCACGTCGGACACGGCGATTCGGTGTCGAGCCCCGACGAATACGGTCATATCCCGCTCAACGGCGGTAAGAACATCCTCATCGGCGACGTGCATACGCTCCACCGCATCGTCACCCGATGCTATCCGGGCGTGCCCTACGTGCTCTACGGGCATTCGATGGGCAGCTTCATCACGCGCGCCTACATCGCGCGATACGGCGACGAGCTGTCGGCATGCGTGCTGTCCGGCACGGGAAACGTCGCGCCCGCCTTGTCGAAGGCGGGCCGCGGGCTCGCCCGCTTCATAGCCTCCATTCGGGGCGAGCGCTACCATAGCAAGCTGATTGACGGCATGGGCGCGGGCGCCTACGGCAAGAAGATCCCCGATGCGCGGACGCCGTTCGATTGGCTGTCGACGAAAGACACGCTCGTGGACGCGTATATTTCCGACCCGTTGTGCGGTTTCATGTTCACCGTGGGCGGCTATGCCACCCTGCTCGACCTCACGGCCGAGATCGCGACGCCCGAATGGGCGGGCGAGGTGCCCGAGGACCTGCCGATTCTCCTGGTCGCCGGCGACGGCGACCCAGTCGGCGACATGGGGGAGGGCGTGAAGGCAACAACCCAGCTTCTGCGCGATGCGGGCGTCGAGCGCGTCGACGAGATCATCTATCCGGGCATGCGCCACGAGATCCACAACGAAATCGGCAACAAGAAAGTGTACGAGGACGTCATCGCCTGGATTGAGGACGTAGTCGGCATTGAGGCCGATGAAGCGAATGAAATTGACGATGTTCCTCGCGGCCGCCACAGCAAGTAGGAGGGGGAGGAGCGCAAGCCATGGGCAAATACGTCATCGCGCTCGACGAAGGCACGACTTCGGCCCGGAGCGTGCTCATCGACGGGGAAGGCAAGATCGCGGGGCAGGTCCAGCACGAGTTCGAACAGCATTACCCGAAACCCGGCTGGGTCGAGCACGACCCGCTCGAGATTCTCTCCGCGCAGCTTGCGACGCTGACCGAGCTGGTCGTCGCCCATAACCTCGACGTGGGCGACATCGATTCCATCGGCATCACGAACCAGCGCGAGACCACCATCGTGTGGAACCGCGAAACGGGCGAGCCCGTCTTCAATGCCATCGTGTGGCAATG
>CAMOUE010000005.1 GCA_946626265.1 uncultured Eggerthellaceae bacterium
TCGAGAAGGGCGCGCCCGCCCCGGGCGCGACCGCGGGCGCGTACCGCACGCCGCTCATCAGGTACCGTGCTTTCCAGCAAAGCTCGGGGTGGTCGGGCCACGTAGCAGAGGGCGCGACGGCGGGACGCCTCAACTCCGATAAGCGCCTGGAAGGCTTCGGCATAGCGCGCGGGTCCATCGCAGGCACCGGTGAAATCCAGTACCGCGCCAAGGTCGAGAAGTTCGGATGGCAAGGCTGGAAGACCGACGACCAGCTGGCCGGCACGTCGGGTAAAAGCTTGAGGCTCGAAGCCATGCAGGTCAAGCTCACCGGCGACCTCGCGAAGAAGTACGACATCTATTACCGCACGCATTCGACGGTGTTCGGCTGGGGCGGCTGGGCTCGAAACGGCGAGGCGGCCGGGCTCGAAGGCTACCCCTTTCTCCTCGACGGATACGAAGTGCAGCTCGTGTCGAAAGGCGGAAACGCACCCGGCTCGTCCGCTTATGCATACCGCAAAGGCGAATACGGGCTCGAGGCCTGGAAGAAAGCCCTCGATCAGGCTAGTGGCGCCGAAGAGATAACCGTGATGAACGGCTCGATAACGGCTTCGGACCGTAGCCGTCTCGAAGCTGAAATGAGGGGCGCACGCCTCGGCTTCATAGGCTTGAACCTGAAGACGGGCAAGGTCATCGCATACAATCCCGACGAATGGATCTACAGCGCCTCGTCCGTCAAAGGCCCCCATTGCTGCGCGCTTTGCAAGTACGGAGCATCTGGAATCACCGACTACGCGAATGCGATGTGGTGGACGTGCACGATTTCCGACAACGACGCGTATGCGACGCTCGTCAACCGCTACGGCGTGGGCTACCTTTACGACCTGCAAATAGACGCAGGCGTCGACTTCCCCGTCAACGGTGCCGGCTACGCCCTCTACAATCCGCGCATTCTCTGCAAGCTGTGGGCCGTCATGGCGGACTACATCGACAACGGATACAAAATCGACCGGGACAACTGGGAGCAATTCCGCGATAGCTTTGCAAACGGCTTCTACAAAGTCGGCTACATGGACCCGGGCACGTGGTATTGGGGAGGCTACAACTCCGAGGGCATCTACAACGGCGGCGAGTATACGGACGGATGCATCTACGCCGTTCAATCGACGTATTACAGCGAAAGCAATAAAACGCAGGTATGGGATCTCGGTGAAGTCCTCGTCGATGCCCTTCAGTACTAAGCATCATAGCCCGCACGCGAGCGCGCGCGGGCTGCAGGGCGTGATGCAACCGCATGCATCACGCCCTTACCCGAAAACGTCACCTCTGGCGAAAACGATTCGCCGTGGTGCCAGGCGCGTTGCCGCCCTTCGGCACTAGACGGATCTGGATGCCCTCGAGCCGATACGAATGCCCTGCCGTTCCCGCAGATTGCCCGTTTCTGGCCCAGCCCATCCACCCGTAATGCTGCGCATGGACGCGATAGTACACGTCGTAATACGCGCCCATAGATCCGGTAAGCCTGATCTGGATAGCCTCGAGGCGTTTTGATTGGCCGGTCGTACCCGAGAGTCCACCATCGGCTTTCCAGCCCCGCTCCCAACCCAAGGACTGGATATGGGTCCTGTATTGGATGGAGCCCCCAAGGCCGTCGGGAAGCGACGCCAGCTTGATACGTATGCCCTCAAGCCTCTTCGACTGGCCCGTCGTTCCCGCAATTTCCCCGTCCTTTACATAACGCTGCCACCCGAATGATTGAACATGCGTGCAATACGATACGCTCGGCGCCTTGATGGCAAACGACCTCTCTATTCTGCCGAGGTAGTTCCCTTGACCCGTCATGATGACCGTCGCCTTTCCGGCAGCGCGGTTGTTCTTGTAGGTAATCAGGTAATCCTGCCCCGCGACCAAGGTGCGGCCAGAAAGCCGGAGCTTCGGCTTCTGCTCGACGCGGTTTCCCGTGTAGGGCTTGTTGACGACCCCCGTCACGCTCGCTTTCGCAATCGACGCGCGGTTGATCGTGAACGTGCCGTTACCGGTGGCGACTCCCTTGTATGCACCTGCGCCGACGACGCTGATCCTGCCGACGCCAGCGTTCACGTTGTTCGAATAGCTCACGGTGCAATCGCGGCCAACTACAAGCGTTTTGCCGAGATACGTCACGGTTGCAGCGGGAGTTTGGGCATGGCCGTTATACGTAACCGCCGAAGCGCTCACGCCCACGATCGGCTTGAAGCTTATATTGCTGAGAGCGCCCCACCCCGTCGAGAGCGCAGCCGTCTCGTACGAGCGCACAAGGTTAGCGGGAACGTAGCAATAGCCCACTCCCCCTTCGCCTTCTACCGGCGTGCCCGAAAACGGCCTGCCCGGCCAGTGACTCAGCACCCGTGACGGCGATCGTAGCACCACCCGCTTCAACGACGTGCACTCCTTGAAGGAATCGACGCCGAGCTCGCGAAGCGAAGCCGGAAGGTCTATTGCGGTCAAGCTCGCGCACCGGCAAAACGAGAGCGAACCGATGCTCGTGACGCCCGTGCCGAACGAAACGGCCTTGAGCGAAGTGCAGCCCTCGAACGTCCCCTCGACTGTTTTGCATGAATTTGGAAGCGCAACACGCTCCAGGTTCTTGCACTGCGCGAATGCGGCCCGCAATGACGTAACGCTTGTCTTGTCGAGATTCTGAACCGAGGTGACGAGCATGCCGCTGAAAGCGAGGTTGCCGATGTAGTTGCAGGCGTTCTTTCCGTCCTTGCCCGTCTTGAACACGAGCGTCCTCACGCTTTTCATCTTGCCGGTCGGAAGCGCCGACGTCCTCAGGGCATCCAGCCCCTTTGCCGGATAGTACGACATGAGGAAGGCGTCGTCGATTTTCCGCACGTCGGAATCGATGAAGAGCACATCGACTTTTCCAAGATTGTCATCGGCCATATCGCCCAGCGAAACCGAACCCCAGACAGCACCGTCAACGAGCGCGTTGCCCTTGCTGTCTGCCCGGTAGACGAAGCCGTCCTTCTTGTAGACGGCATACGAACTCGCATGAGACGACCCGTCGTCCGCCTGCGCGACAAGGCTCGCAACGCCGGCCTGCAATCCAACCTGCGACACCCCGTCATCATGCCCGATTCCCCAAGCCGTGCGCGGGCCGCAAAGCGCAAACGCAAGAACGGCGAGCGCAATCGCGAGCACCGACGACGCGAACGCCCGCATCCATGTCGGCCACGCCAATCTATTCTCCATTGGATCATCAACAACTCGCGCTGCTGCCACGTTGTCCCCTTCTATTGCACAAATTGACTGGTTAAATTCTACCCCAAGTGTAGAAATACCGAGTTCCATTACCGTTATGCTCTGAAATGAATCAAGATTTGAAACGGCATGCAGCGACCTATTCAGCTACTATAGGTGTCGAGCGCAAGACGCGAACACATTTGAAAAGGAGAACGACATGGCTAAATGCATGTATTGTGGGGCCGTAATCGACGACGGCCTCACCCAATGTCCATTCTGCGATGCGGCGCTGCCGATCGAAGCCACCGTCGACGACGCCTCGTCCGTCATGAATCCCGCATCGGGAGCCGCCGCCACCGGCGCGGCAGCCGCCCAGGCGTTCGGCCAGCCCCCGACCCAGCAAGGAACCCAGCAAGCCTACATACCGCCCAACTCGCAAGCTACCCCTGATTCCGCATATCAACAGCCTTTCGGCCAGCAGCCTGGTCAGCCTGCGTTCCCGCAGCAGAATGTCGGCCAGCCGGTCGCCGCGCCAACTGACAGCGGACATATCGGCTGGGGCATACTCGGCTTCTTCTTCCCCATCGTCGGATGGATCCTGTACTTCGTTTGGAGGAACACGAAACCCCAGACCGCAAGGGTAGCAGGCATCGGCGGAATCATCGGGTTCGCCCTCAACATCATCATTACCCTCATGATGTAGCCGACACATGAAAGCTCGGTAAACGAGAAAACGGGCGCCAGGCGCCCGTTTTCTTTATATGCCACTAGTAGGGTCTGTATGCTACGCCTCTTCGCGCATATGCGGGAAGAGAAGAACGTCGCGAATCGACTCGCTATCCGTCAGCAACATCACCAATCGGTCTATGCCGATTCCAACGCCGCCCGCCGGCGGCATGCCGTATTCGAGGGCGCGGATGTAGTCGGCGTCGTATCCCATGGCCTCGTCGTCGCCCATGTCCTTCGCAGCCACCTGGGCATGGAAGCGTTCGGCCTGGTCGATGGGATCGTTGAGCTCGTTGAAGGCGTTTGCGAACTCGTGGCCGCAGATGAACAGCTCGAAACGCTGAGTGAGCTCTGGGTTCTCGGGATGCTTCTTCGCAAGCGGGGAGACCTCAAGGGGATGGTCGCATACGAACGTGGGCTGGACGAGCTTCTCCTCGGCGACCGCTTCGAAAATCTCCGCGATGAGCTTGCCCTTGCCCCAAGCGTCTTCCGCATGGCCGCCGTTCCGCTCGAGAATCTCGACGAGGTCCTCGCGGGTGCGTTCGAAGCTCACATCCTCACCGGCACCCTCGCTCGCAAGCTCGATCATTGAGGCAGAACGCCATTCGCCGCCGAGCTCGATGACCTGGCCCTGATACTCGACCTGCAAGGTTCCGCATGCGGCGAGCGCGGCAGCCTGGATGAAACCCTGCGTAAGCGTCTTCATGCCCTCGAGATCGGTAAAAGCCTGATAAGCCTCCATAGTCGTGAACTCGGGGTTGTGATACGGGTCCATTCCCTCGTTGCGGAATTGACGCCCGATTTCGAAAACCCGTTCGAAACCGCCCACGAGCAGGCGTTTGAGCGGAAGCTCTGTCGCGATTCTCAGATAGTAGTCGCGATCGAGCGCGTTGAAGTGCGTTATGAACGGCTTGGCGTTGGCGCCGCCGATGATCGAGTGCAGAAACGGCGTCTCGACCTCGTAGAAACCCTGCTCTTCCATGTAACGGCGACCAGCCGACACGATTTTCGATCGCTTCGCGAACGTCTCGCGCACCTCGGGATTCGCGATGAGGTCGACGTAGCGCTGGCGGTAGCGGATTTCCTTGTCCGCAAGGCCATGGAACTTCTCGGGCAACGGGCGCAACGATTTCGAGAGCAGCTCGAAACGCTCGACTGCGACTGAAAGCTGACCGCGGCGCGTCTTCATCACCGTGCCCCAGACGCCGATCCAATCCCCGATATCGAGGTCCTTGAGTTTCGCGTACGCATCCTCGCCGAGCACGTTGATGCGGCAGAACAGCTGTATCTCCCCCGTCGTGTCGCGCATCGTGAGAAAGCTCACCTTCCCCTGCACGCGCTTCGCCATGATGCGGCCGCACATGCGCACAGCGTCTTCGGTCGACTCTCCGTCCTCCAGATGCGAGTAGGATTCCTCGACATCCGAAGCATGATGAGTGTAGTCGAATGCATGGCCGTAGGGATTCTCGCCCGCGTCGATCATCGCCGCGCGCTTCGCCTTGCGCACCTCGATCGGATCGTCTTCAACCTGCTCGACTTTCTTGGTCTCTTCTGCCATGTAGCAACTCCTCTATCCAAGAAAAGCCCGACGTCCGTCAGGCTTTTCCGTTAAGCTAACCTGCACTTTGTCCTAGTGCTCGATTTTTATGATGTCGATTTCGATCTTGCGGCCGGTCGGGCCCGTCGTCTCGACATGCTCGCCCTTCTTATGCCCGATGAGGGCCGCGCCGACTGGCGACTCGTTCGAGATCTTGCCGTCGGCAACGTCGCTCTCGGCACCGCCGACGATGGTGAAGACGCGCTCCTTGCCGCCCATGTTCACGGTGACCGTCGACCCGATGTTCACCTTGTTCGATCGCTTTGGCGTGTTCACGACGGTTGCCTCGGACAAGATATGCGTGATTTCCGCGATGCGGGCCTCGACCATGCCCTGCTCGTTCTTCGCGTCGTCGTACTCGGAGTTCTCGGAAATGTCTCCGAACTCGCGTGCAACCTTGATGCGCTCGCCGATTTCGGCGCGCTTTTCGGTCTCGAGGTAATGGAGCTCCTCTTCGAGCTTCTCCCGACCTTCGGGAGTGAGAATAAAGTTGTCGTTTGCCATGTTTTCTCTCCTAGTATCCAGCCCGCGCATCCGCGCGCGCATTGCAGAAAACGCTATTTGACCACACGCTTTACCTTTACGTGCTTCTTCGTGGACTCTTCGCCTGACACGGGCTCGGCTTCCTCGATGACATCCTCGACTGTTTCGGCCTCGACTTCGGCAGCTTCTTCTGCAGTTGCCGCTGCCGCCTCCGCTTCCGCGGCCTTCTCGTCCTCTACCTCGTCGAACTTCTCGTCGATCTTCTCTTTGCCGGATTCAACGCCCTTGCGCAAACCGCTCACGCCCTTGCCCAAAGCCTTGCCGAGCTTCGGCAGGTTCTTCGGCCCGAAGATGAGCAGCACGACGATCAGAATGATGACCAGCTCTGGAACGCCCAAACCCAAAAACTTCATTGTCCCTCCTTGTGGACATGAAAGCCCTTACGAGCCCTATCTAAGAAAAAAGGGATGTTTTCAAAGAAGACATCCCTTTAGACTTCGTGGTCGGGTTGACTGGATTTGAACCAGCGACCTCTGCGTCCCGAACGCAGCGCTCTACCAAACTGAGCCACAACCCGATGCTGTTTGACAGCGAGTGGAATACTATCACAAGTTTCCGGAAATGGGAAACGGCAATTTGAAGTTATTTCCAACTTTTGGCTTTTTTCATCACAGGTCGTCCACATTGCCACGTACAGGCAGGCGCTTAGAGCGTCACGCATGTGCAAGCAGCCACGGAGTTCCGGGCGAATCCTAGCAACCGGAGCGAAGCCCGGCGTATTTCTCCTGCAGCGCTTTCGCGACAAACGGCGCGACGAACTGGTCGACGGGGGAATTCAGGCTCGCTAGCTCGCGCACGATCGACGATGAAAGGTACATGTATTGCGGCGGGGACATGATGAACACCGTCTCGATATCCTTGCCGAGCTCGTAGTTGAGCGCCGCCATTTGGAATTCGTATTCGAAGTCCGTGATGGCGCGCAACCCCTTGATCAGAACGCGCGCATCCCGCGAGCGAGCAAAGTCGACGAGCAGCCCCTCGAACGGCTCCACGCTCACGTTGGGCAGATGGGCCGTCGCCCGTCGCGCCAAATCGGCCCGCTCCTCGAGCGAGAACAAGGGGTTTTTCCCCGGAGATGCAGCGACGGCGACGATTACCTCGTCCATAAGCTGGGATGCCCGGGTGATGACGTCGAGATGCCCGTGCGTGATAGGGTCGAACGTACCTGGCGTGATTGCGCGCTTCATATGCCCTCCTTGCTGTCTACGGCCGCTCTGGACTCAGGACGGTAACGCCGGTTTTCCCGTATTTCTTCGCAGAGACGACGGCGAAGCGGCGATCGCTTGCAGCCATCGCGACGCGTTGCCCGTCGGCATGGGCGTGCTCGTACACGACGATCGCGTCGCCGGCCACAATCCCGTCGCCGACAAGGGCGCTTACCATCGAGAGCACCTCGTCTGCATCGAACGCGTAGGGCGGGTCGAGGAAGACGAGATCGTAGGGCACGTCTGCTCGCGACACGGCCCCGTGCATCACGTCTCGCTTCACGACGCGCGCTGCGGACGGTCCGAGCTTGCAGGCTTCGAGATTACGGGCGAGCGTCGCCGCGGCCTTCGCATCGCGCTCGTAGAACACGGCCTGCGACGCGCCACGCGAAAGCGCCTCGATTCCGAGCGCCCCCGACCCCGCGAACGCGTCGAGCACAACCGCGTCCTCGAAGCCGCCCCTCAGACTGTACAAGGAACTGAACAGGGCCTCGCGCACCCGATCCGTCGTCGGCCTCGTGTCTCTGCCATCCGGCGCCTGTATCGCCTTCCCCCGAAGGCTTCCCGCCACTATACGCATGCTAGCCTCCTGACACTTCCTGATGCGCACGGTACACGACGCGCGCCTCGCGTGCAAGCGCACGGTACTGCTCGGAGGAAAGCCCCGGGTCCTCGTCGAGGATAGCTTGCGCGTCGGCATGCGCCGCCTCGATAAGGCCCCCGTCGCGCACGACGTTCACGAGCTTCAAGAGCGAGGCTCCATGTTGGCGATTGCCGAGGATATCCCCTTCGCGGCGCAGGGAAAGATCGTACGAGGCGAGCTCGAAGCCATCGTCGGTGCGCTCCATGGCCGCGAGGCGATCGAGCGCCGTCTCGCTGCGCGTGGCGGAAACGAGATGGACCTCGCCTGGCAATTTGCCACGTCCAACGCGCCCGCGCAGCTGGTGGAGCTGAGATAGGCCGAATCTGTCGGCGTCTTCAACGATCATGACCGTGGCGTTGGGAACGTCAACTCCAACCTCGATCACCGTCGTCGCGACGAGCACGTCGACGGCTCCGGCGCGGAACTGCTCCATGACGGCATTCTTCTCGGCATGGGACATCTTCCCGTGGACGAGACCGACACGCGCGTCGACGAACACCTTCGATTGGAGGAACGCCGCCTCCGCTTCGGCGGCTGTGGCATCCACGCCATCCATGTCCCGCTCGTCCTCGATCCTGATCGACGCGAATTCGTAAGCATCCCCATCGTCGTCGCCGCCCTTCGGCTCCTCGGCCTTCGTGCCGACGAGGGGGCAGACGACGTAGACTTGCTCGCCACGGGCAATCGCGTCTTTGGCCGCATCGTAGGCGACGCCCTTGTCGGCAAGCGTATGTACGTACGTCTTCCTCGGCGCGGCGGCATGAGGGCGCTTTTTTATGTAGGAGAGCGTGAGGTTGCCGAACAAGGCGAGTGCGAGCGTTCGCGGAATGGGCGTCGCCGTGAGATAGAGCGCGTCGGGGCACTCGCCTTTCGCAAGCAAGGCGGCTCTCTGCTCGACGCCGAAACGCTGCTGCTCGTCGATGACGGCAAGCGTGCAATCGGCGAACCTGACATCGTCTTCCAGCAAGGCATGCGTGCCGAACAGGACAGCGCACTCCCCCGCGCCGACTCGCTCGACGATAGCAGCCCGCTCGTCTGCCGAGGTCGAACCGGTCAGGATATCCCACTTCACGCCTATCGAGTCGAGAAGCCCTCCAAGGCTTTTGGCATGCTGGCGAGCAAGCAGCTCGGTCGGCGCCATGAACGCCGCCTGGGTCTTCGTATCGGCAGCGGCGACCAACGCGAAGGCCGCCACTATAGTCTTTCCCGTGCCGACGTCGCCTAGAAGCATGTGGTTCGCGGCGCGGGGCGCGGCGAGCAGGGCGAGTATGTCATCGCGCGCAAGCGCCTGCTCTTCCGTGAGCTCGAAGGGTATCGCCTTCGCGAGGGCAGCCTGCAACGGCCCGTCCACGACATGCTCGACGGGCCTTTTGCCCTCTTCGCGGGACCTGCCGTCGCTCATGAGCATGAGCTCGAGCAGAAGAACCTCCTCGTAGGCGAGGCGCCTGCGCGCTTCGGCTTGCTCTTGCATCGAATGCGGGAAATGAATGCAGTTGAGCGCCGTGCCCCTGCTCATGAGGCGGTACTTGGCCCTGAGCCCGACGGGCAGGGGATCGATGACCCCCGCCACTTCCTCGAGCCCGTTGCTCACGAGCCTCCTCATCATGCCCGCCTTCACCGCGCTGCATGCTGGATGCACGGGAACGATGAGGCCGTGAAAACCGGAGCCGTCGTCCTCGAGCTGCTCTATATGGGGATTCGTCATGCGCTTGAACCCGTAGCTGAATTCCAGCTTGCCGGAAACGGCAACGGTCATACCCGAGCCGAGCTGATCCGCAAGCCAAGGCTGCCGAAACGCGGTAACCATGAGCGTGCCCGTCCCGTCGACGAGCGTGACCTCCACGAGAACGAGCCGGGGTTTCGGACGCTTCAGCTTCACTTCGTGAACCTGCGCCTTGATCGTGCACTGCTCGCCGATACTCGCGCTCGCTATGGTCGCGACATGCGACATGTCGATGTAGCGGCGCGGGTAACTCGATACGAGATCGCGCACCGAGGTAATGCCGAGCTTCGCAAGCGCCCGCGCACGCGCAGGGCTCACGAGCCGCACGGAGGTGACGGGGGCATCGAACGCAAGCGTTGCCTGCAACCGGTCGAGGGACTCTTTCCTATACGTAGCCATGACAACACCTTATCGCCCCGAACGAACATGCACAACGCAAAAAAGCCCGCAAGGCGGGCTTTCCTGACATTGCACAGACGATAGTTACGCGCGCTCGACCTTGCCGGCCTTCATGCAGCTCGTGCAGACGTTCGCCTTGCGGACGTGACCCTTCGAATCGCGAATCGTGATCTTCTGGATGTTCGGCTTGAACCAGCGGTTCGTGACGCGATGCGAGTGGCTGACGTTACGACCGGCAGACGGCTTCTTGCCGCATACTTCACAAATCTTAGACATTGCTATCAACTCCGTTATTGCATTTCACCACGGCAAACGCCGTTGAGCCCAAACTAGCCAAGAAACTATAGCACATGCCCTCCACTCAGTCCAAGCATTTTTCGTGTAATCCAATCTCATCTTCACAAGGGGCAGAGGGGGGCTCCCATGACCATGCGCTATACTTCACAAGGTTATAAAGCAATTGAGCGGACGAATCGCCCGCATTTGGAAAGGAAGACCGTTATGGCGCAACCTATCCCTGGAAAGCTACACGTTGCAAATGACGTACTCGCCGATATGGTGGGACATGCCGCGATGGAATGCTACGGCATCGTCGGAATGGTCGCCCCCAACGCAGCTGACGGCATCGCCAAGATCCTTCCACCTTCTCGCCTGCGTCGCGGCATCGTCCTCGAGACGACCGACGAGGGCGTGACCGTCGATCTGTACGTCGTCATCGAGTACGGCACGAACATCAACGCCGTGTCGCAGAACCTCAAGGACGCCGTTTCGTTCGTGCTCAAGGAGCAGGCGCGCGTGCCCGTCAAGAGCATCGAAGTGCACGTGCAAGACGTCAAGGTCCGCAAGTAACGCAGACGGCAAACGAGGTTCGCATCTAAACGAAACGAAAGAAGATAATCTATGTCCCAATTTTCCGGCAACGATGTACTGAACGCCATCGCAGCTGCCAGCAAAAACCTCTCGGAGCGCAAAGACGAGGTCAATCGCCTGAACGTTTTCCCCGTGCCTGATGGCGACACGGGCACGAACATGTCCTTGACCCTCGAGTCCGTCGTGAAGAACATTTCCGGCCTCCAGATGGGCGCCAGCAACGCCGACACGAGGCGCGCCATCACCACCGGCGCGCTCATGGGCGCACGCGGGAACTCGGGCGTCATCACCTCGCAGATCCTGCGCGGCCTGTGCGAGGGCTCCGCCGACGCCGAGGAGCTCACTACCGAATCCGTCGACGCGGCATTCGCGCGCGCCGTCGAAGTCTCGTTCCAAGCGGTTCGCAAGCCGGTCGAGGGAACGATACTCACCGTCCTCAAGGACGCCGCTGCGGCCGCAAAGCACGCGCGCAAGAAGAAGCTCGCCGTCGAAGAGGCGCTCGACGAGATCGTCTCCGAGGCATATGCCTCCGTGCAGCGCACGCCCGACCTGCTGCCCGTCCTGAAGGAGAACAACGTCGTCGACGCCGGCGGCTTCGGCCTCGCCATCCTCTTCGACGGGTTCGTCGCCGCCCTGCTCGGCAAGGAGGGAACGCTCGTCGATGAGCTCGAGTTCGCTCGCGACGCCGCCCCCAAGGTCGAAATCGAGCACATCAACGACTGGGAGGGCTCGCAGTACCGTTACTGCAACGAGTTCCTCGTGCACTCCGAGACGCTCGACAAGGACGAGGCGCTCGACTTCCTCGCCACCATGGGCGACTGCGAGCTGTGCGTTGGCTCGAATCCCAAGTTCAAGGTGCATGTCCACTCGAACCACCCCAACAAGGTTCTCGAGTACTTCCTCGAGCGCGGCCAGATATTCGAGGTCTTCATCCACAACATGGACCTGCAGAGCGTCGAGCGGCAGGAAAAGCTCGCCGCCGAGCAGACAGGAGCGCCCGCAGAGCGCAAGGGCTTCGGCGTCGTGGCCGTCGCGGCGGGCGAAGGCAATGCGAAGATCCTGCGCAGCCTCGGCGTCGATGTCGTCGTATCCGGCGGGCAGACCATGAACCCGTCCACGAAGGACCTGCTCGACGCCGTCGAGGCCGCAAACTCCGACAACGTCATAATCCTCCCGAACAACTCCAACATCATCATGACCGCGAACAGCGCCGCAGAGCTCGCCGAGGTGTCATGCGGAGTAGTACCTACCAAGAGCATTCCCCAGGCGTTCTCAGCGCTGTTCGGGTATGACCCCGAGGCAACGCTCGAAGACAACCTCGAATCCATGAACGATTCGTTCTCCGAGGTCAAAACGGGCGAAGTCACGACCGCCATCAAGGATTCGCACGATTCGGCCGGAAACCCGATTGCCGAAGGCGACATTATAGGCATAGCCGACGGGTCCATCGACGCGGTAGGCTCGAGCATCGACGAAGTCGTCCTCGAGCTACTCGACGAGATGGAAGCCGAAGATGCCGACACCCTGACGCTGCTTGCGGGAGAGGACTTCAGCGATGAATCCCTCGAGGCGCTCGTCGAGGAAATCGAGCAGAAGTTCGACGACTTGGAGATCGACGCTCACCGCGGCGAACAGCCTCTCTACCCGATCATCATGTCCGTAGAGTAAACACACGGCGAAAGCCGAAAGACAACCGGGTCCGAATCGCGTAGCCTGACAGGCCATGTGCGACGGACCCGGTTCTTTTTAAGCCGCGGCGCCTTTTAGCGGGCGCCGTTATTTACTCGATGACGAGCAGGCGCTTGCAATTCGGGCAGACGCCGAGCGGGGCTTGCGCCTGCAGCTCGATGAGGCGGCCTCCGTCGATCTGGGCACGGCAGACTCCGCATTGGCCCTCGACAAGTCGCCCGACGGCCACGCCCCCGCTCTTCGCCGCCGTCCTCTGATAGAGGTCGGCCAGCTTCGCGGGGAGCGTGCCGGCGAGTTCGTCATGACGCGCGGTCAGCTCCGACACCGTGTTGACAAGACCCTTGTCCTCCGCCTCGAAAGATGTGCGAATGCGGTCTTCTTCAGCTTGAGAGGCGGCAATGGCATCGTCGATTTGCTTGTGGACGGCCTTTATCTTGTCGAGCTCGGCAGATTTCGCAAGCATCAGCTCGGAGAGCGTCTCGCGGCGCTTCGCCGTGCCTGCCATCTCCTTGGAATGCGATTCGACTTTGCGGTAATCCGATCCCGATGCATCGATGATTTCCTGAGCGCGCTGCTGCTTCTCGGCGAGCTGCGTATCCTCGTCTTCGAGAACCCTGAACTCTGATTCGGCTTTTTCCTGTAAAGCGAGCACCTGCTCGAGTTTGCCTTCAATCTCGGCCCGCTTCTTGCGCAGCACCATCACCTTTATGCGTTGGGGCAATTCGGCGCGTTTCTTCTTTGCCTGCATGATTTCCAAATCGACGCTCTGCATCTCGAGCATGGTCACTAGATCCTGGAATTCAGCTTGCATCGCCGCCCCTTTCACCCGTATTAAATCCGCAATTGCATTGTAGCAAATACGGGCAGGTAGATGCCATATAACAAGGCACTGTTGGCCTTCATGCACCAAGGGGGGTACTGCGTTCGAACCGTCACCGAGCGCAATTCCTGGCCGATTTGCTATATGCGCGTCGAATCGGGCATCTCCCAGTTCCCGGCTTGGTCGACGATGCTCACGCGGTCTTGCGGAACGCCGGCGTCAACTGCCGCCTGAGCCAAGAGCGCCGCCAGATGCAGCTCGCTCACATCGTGGCCGAGCTCCACGATAGCCAAGCCCGCCTGGGCCGCGTCGAGGGCCGCATGGTAGCGAATCTCCCCGCAGACGAGGCACGAGACGCCCTTGTTGATGCAGGCGTCCACGATGTTGCCTGCAGACCCGTTGGCCACGACGACGCGATCGAGCTGAAGGTCGAAATCGCCCCATACGCGCGGGGCGCGTCCGAACACGGACGTGCAGCGTGCGGCGAGATGGGCGAGCTTGAACGGCTTGTCCGCGTCCCGAACCGAGCAAACCTGCCCGTAGCCCTTGTCGGGATTGGATTTAAGCGTCTCCAGAAGCCCGTCGAACTCGAGATTGAGCATCTGGGGCAGCATCCGCGTCGCCTCGACGCTCACGTCGAGGGCGGTATGGAAGTTCATGAGCGCGATACCATGCCGGACGGCGTTGAAAACCGTCACGCCCGAGGCCGGCGCCTTGCCATAGGTTGGAGCGAGCACCTCTGGCGGATCGAGGAAAACCGGATGATGCGTGAGCAGGACGTTCGCACCGGCGCGCTTCGCAGATTCCAAGGCCGCGGATGTCGGGTCGAGGGCAACCGCGACACCCTCGACCGTCGCGGCGGGGTCGCCGACGACAAGACCCATGCGATCCCAATCCTCGGCGTCCTCGCGCGGAAAACGCGACAGGAGCGCCAACTCGAGCTTGCCGACAGAGAGCGGCGCGATGTTCTTCGAAATTCCCCCGTTTCCGACTTTTGCCAAACTCGACGATCCGTCTTGAATCTCAATCATGACTCACTCCTATCCGCTGTCCGCCAGACAGCACCTTCGCTCCCTCCGACCCGCATGATTCGACTCGCCTACAGGCACTGCTCGAACGCGCTTGCAAACCCGTCGACATCCTGCTCGGTCGTATAGCGTCCCATCGAGATGCGCAGGGCGCCATGGGCTGCGTCCGCCGCAATGCCCATCGCCTTGAGCACATGGCTCGGCTCAAGCGAGTGCGAGGCGCACGCAGAGCCGCCTGAAACCCCGTAACCCATCATGTCGAGCCTGAGCACGAGCGTCTCGCTCTCGTAATCGTCCACGAGGACGTGGACGATGTTCGGCAGGAACCTGGTAGAACCGGCATCCACGGAAACGGTCGGACGAACGCCCGGCATCGAAGCGAGCTTGCCGTAGAGGCGGTCGCGTAACGCGCACAGCCGCACGGACTCGTCTTCGACCATGGAAACGGCGGCATGGCACGCGGCCGCGAAGCCGTCGATGCCGCACACGTTCTGCGTACCCGACCGACGACCGTCCTCTTGGCCTCCACCGAGCATCGTCGCCGAGAACGGCGTGCGGGCCTTGAGGTACAACGCCCCGACGCCTTTCGGCCCGCATACCTTGTGAGCAGAGAACGAGGCCGCGTCAACACCCCATGCGCCGACGTCGACCGGCATCTTGCCGAGGGCCTGTACCGCATCGGTGTGGAACAACGCGCCTCCCGCATGGGCCGCGCGTGCAAGCTCGGCGATAGGTTGCACCGATCCGACTTCGGAATTGGCCGCTTGGATCGAAACGAGCACCGTGTCATCGGTCATAACGTCCTCAAGCTGGTCCGAGGATATGAATCCTTGGCGATCGGGCTTGAGGAAAACGACGTCGAAGCCCTCCTTCGAGAGTTGCCGCGCCGGGTTCAGCACGGCTTCGTGCTCGATTTGGGTCGTGATGACACGCGGTGCGGCGCCCGCGCCTGGCCGCCTCTTCTGAACCGCCGCGCGCGCGAGTCCGAGCAACGCGGCGTTGTCGGATTCGGTGGCGCCCGACGTGAACACGATCTCATTGGGCCTCGAAGCACCGAGGTCCTTTGCGATTTTCCTTCGGGCGAGCTCCATGGCCTCGAAAGCCGCCCGGCCGGGAGCGTGCAGCGAGTTCGCGTTCGCCCCGAACCGCACGTTCTTGCGTCCAGGCACGAAATACATCTCCATCGCATCGACCGCCTCCTGGCAGAGAGGCGCCGATGCCGCCCAGTCAAGGTAGACGTACCCCTCGACCACGCCAACCATCACGCATGCCCCCGCTCGAGCGCGGCAAGCCGGGCTGCGTTCCCAAGCGCCGCGATCTCGCCGATCGCGGCCTCGGGATCCTCGGCGGCGAACACCGCGTTGCCGCAGACGATGACGTCGGCGCCTGCCGCACAGACGCGTTCGACCGTCTTCACGCCGATTCCCCCGTCGACCTCGACGAGCAAATCGGGATTGCAATCGCGCGCCAGCTCGACGACCTGGGCGACCTTGTCCTCGCTGCCCTCGATGTACCCTTGGCCCGAGAAACCGGGCTCTACCGACATCACGAGCACCATGTCGAGCCTCGAGATAACGGGCGCAATAGCCTCGATCGGCGTGTTCGGCTTGCATGACACGCATGCGAGGGCCCCGCCGGCATGGATGAGGTCGATCGCGCGGTCGAGCCACTGGCCCTCGAGGCGCTCCGCATGCACGGTGAGCATATCAGCGCCCGCATCGATGAACCACGGCAATTGCTCGAGCGGGTTGTCGATCATCAGATGGACGTCAAGGGGAAGATCGGTGATCTTCTTCAATTGCTTGACGTGGGGCACGCCTATGGTGATGTTCGGCACGAAATGGCCGTCCATGACGTCAACGTGCACGTAACCTGCACCGCCCCTCTCAATCATGGCGATATCGCTTTGCAGGTTCATGAAATCAGCCGAGAGAATCGACGGTGCGATCTTTACCTGTTGAAACATACAACCCCCTTGCACCACGCGCGCACGACGCGACTTATCGTGTTCATTATACGCCGCAGATATCCCGATGGGCGTATAATGGCACCGCACGGTGCGGTTCGACTCGCAAAACCCATCCAAGCGCATGGCCCGTTCGGGATAGCGGCATCCGCCCTGCAGAAGGAGGGGTATGATGGCTCAATCGAACTCGACGTTCTTCACGTATCCCACGCCCCATGGCCCGATGACGATAAGCGCCAACGAACGGGGAATTGCGAGGATAGCCTTCGAGGAAACCGCCTTCCCCGGCGAAAGGCGCGCCAGCGAGCTGACCAACAGGGCCGCCACGGAGATTCACGAGTACCTCGCAGGCAAGCGGACGTCGTTCGACATCCCACTCGACCCGGAAGGCAGCGCGTTCCAGAAGGAAGTCTGGGCTTGCGTCGGCATGCTCGGATACGGCGAGGTCTGCACGGCCGCCGATATCGCGCGCAACATCGGAAAAGCGGGGGCACATCGTTCCGTTGGTACGGCCATCAGGAGAAATCCGATTCCCATCCTCATCCCCACGCATAGGGTCGACCTCCCGAACGCAACGGGAAAAGTCGCCCGCATCTACCGTGCGCTGCGCACCTTGGAAGCCAACCCCGACCGTCGCCCCCAATAGAGAACCCGGGCCTCCTAATAGAACTCGGGCTTCAAGTCGCGCATGACGAGCGCATGCGCCGCCTGCTCGGGGTCCGCGCCTTCCCATACGATGCTGCGAACGGCGTCGGTTATGGGAAGCTCGACGCCAAGACGATTAGACAACGTTTCGATGGTGCGACACGCCTGCGCCCCTTCCGCGACCATGTGCCGCCGGGCCTCGTACTGCTCGACGGTCACGCCTTTCGCGACTGCCTCCCCGAACATCCTGTTACGGGAATGACGCGACATGCACGTCGCGATGAGGTCGCCCGTGCCCGACAATCCCATGCAGGTCATCGGATCGCCGCCCGCTGCGGCCACGAGGCGTCCCATCTCGGCCTGGCCGCGCGTCATGAGCGTCGCCGCCGTGTTATCGCCCAGGCCGAGCCCGTACGATATGCCCACGGCGATCGCGATGACGTTCTTGAACGCGGCGCACAGCTCGACTCCGAGCACGTCGCCGCTCGTGTACACGCGGAACGATTCCGATCCAAGCAGTTCCTGGAAGAACAGCGCCGTCTTCTCGTCCGAGCTCGCGACGACCGTCGCCGCATAGGTCCCCAACACTATTTCCTCTGCATGGTTGGGGCCCGACAGCGCGGCAAGACGGTCCGGTGAGCCGAGAACGTCACCGAAGACCTGGACGGGAACCATGCCCGTGCCTGCTTCCACGCCTTTCGTGCATATGACGACCGGAACGTTTTCGGAGCAGCCTGACTCCCTCATCGCTTCGGCGGTCGATCGCATGAACTTCGAAGGCGTTACGACAAGCACCGCTTCCGCACCGTCGAGAGCATCGGCCATGTCGTTCGTCGCGCGAACACGCTCGGAAATCACTACATCCGACAGGTAATCCGGGTTGCGATGACTTTCATTGAGGCGCCTCGCAACCTCTCCGCGACGCGCCCAGAGAACAACGGAGTGGCCGTTGACAGCCGCCACCTGCGACAAGGCGGTCCCCCATGAACCTGCTCCTATTACCGCAACCTTCATGACAGCTCCTTGCAACCCTTTACTTATCGCCGACCCGGCGCTCCTCGCCGTCAAGCAAACGCCGCAGGTTACCGCGATGCGCCCAGAACACGGTAAGGCCGGCAATCGAGCAGATGACCACCGCCGGCCAATTGCCCCAGAACAGCCACAGCGCGATGAACGGGCACGCAAGGGCCGCGGCCATGGAGCCGACCGAGACGTACTTCGTGGCGATTACCAAAACCGCGAATATGGACAGCTCGACGATCGAGGGAACGACGCCAAACGTCGCGAAGAGGCAGCCGATGGCGACGGCGACCCCCTTGCCGCCCTTGAACTTCAGGATAGGGGTGAATATATGCCCGTACACGCATCCGAAAAACGCAACTGACAACGCCACCTGCGTTTGGACGGCATCGAAGCCGACGGCGCGCGAGATCCACAACGCAATGAGCCCGGAGAGGAGGCCCTTGCCGAAATCGAGCACGAACACCGCATAGCCGCCGACCTTTCCCATCGAACGGATGGCGTTCGTCGTCCCGATGTTGCCCGAGCCCTCGTCGCGCAAGTCTTTCCCGTAGAACACTTTCGATATGACGAGGCCCCACGGCACGCAACCGAGGGCGAACGCCACGACGAGGCAAAGCGCATACCACAATAACTGTTCCAACGTCAGTCCTTCTTCTTGAACTTGAACCGCACAGGCGTCCCCTCGAGGTCGAAATGCTTCCTCATCCGATTCTCGAGGAAACGCTCATAGTTGTCGTCCACGATATCCGGCCGATTTGCGAAGAAGGTGAACACGGGCGGGCATGTGCCGGTCTGCGTGATGTACTTCATGCGCAGGACGGCCTTGCCTTTCGAGACGGTATGGCCGGTCTCGCGAATCTCGGCGAGCCAACCGTTGAGCTGGTTCGTCGGGATGGTCTTCGAGTAGTTCCCGTACGCCTTGTCGATCGCATCCCAGATCCGATGCACGTTCTTGCCCGTCAAAGCCGAGATCGCGATGACCGGAGCGTAACCGACGTACGTGAGTCGATCCTCGATCCGCTCCCGTATCTCGGCCTTGGCCTCGGGGCCTTCGACGATATCCCACTTGTTCAGCACGATGACCATCGCGCAGCCGCGCTCCTGGGCGAATTTGGCGACGCGCTGGTCCTGGTCCGTGAGCCCGAGCGTTCCGTCGATGACGAGGATCGCCACGTCCGCCCTGTCGATTGCCCGCATGGCGCGGACGAACCCGTAGTATTCCACGTCCTCGTCGATCTGGCTCTTGCGGCGCAGGCCGGCCGTGTCGACGATCGTGTAGCGCTTTCCATCGTGCGTGACCGGCGTGTCGATGGCGTCGCGCGTCGTGCCCGCGACATCCGAGACTATGGAGCGCCCGCGGTCCGTCATCTGGTTCGTGAGCGAGGACTTGCCGGCGTTCGGCCTGCCGATGATCGCGACGTTGACGCCTCCGTCTTCGGGCCCGTCGGCCCTGTCTACCGCTCCCGTTTCGCGAAGCTTCTCGACGACGGCGTCGAGCAGGTCGCCGGTCCCGTGCCCGTGTATCGACGATATGGGCCACGGATCTCCGAGGCCGAGCTGGTAAAACTCGTACATCTCGTCGTAGCGGTTCGGAGTGTCGAGCTTGTTCACGGCGACGAAGACCGGCTTGTCCGTTTTGCGCAGTATGCGCGCGACCTCCTCGTCGTCCGAGTTGATTCCCGTGCGGGCGTCGACGATGAGGATGATGACGTCCGCCTCTTCCGTGGCGGTGAACGCCTGGTTGGATATAGAGGCTTGGAAGTCGTCGTCAGAGCCGACCTCGATGCCTCCCGTGTCGACGATCGTGAAAGCGACCCCGTTCCAATCCGCCTCGTGGTACGAGCGGTCGCGCGTAACGCCGCGCATCTCATGGACGATCGCCTCATCGACGCCCGTTATGCGGTTCACGAACGTGGACTTGCCGACGTTAGGCCGTCCGACGACGGCGACAAGGGGCAATGGCATGGTAGTTCCTATCTTCGATAAGGATATTAGCCGATCAGGTTTCCAATCTCGACAAGGTAGTCGAGAGGACTACAGGATACCACGTGAATCGGGCACCTCGCCGCCTTCTCCATATCCTCAAGACGCATATCGTCAAGCGTGAGCCCGTCGTCGTTGAACACGACGCGCGGCACGACGTAGAGCGGATCGTCACGACGACGCGCCCTGTCCTCGGCAATAGCCCGGGAAATATCGTCGCCGACCAGAAGTCCCGTCACGTCTACGTTTCCCCCGAAGAAGTCGTTATCGACGTAGAGAGGCTGCAGGAGCCCGTCCAAGCACGATTTCCCCACGAGCTCGTCGAGGAACTCCACTTGCGCACGGCCGGCTACCAACCGCACAGCCCGCGCGGAATCCCGTATCGCCGACGCGCAACGCCCTGCGATCCCGCGCCGCTCGGCGCAACGCCAGTCGTCGACGAACGAGCGAATGATGCCGATGCCGTCCTCGAACATTGAAAAGTCGCCGTAATGCCGTGTTGGGGGCAGGTGCTCGAGCAATCGTGCGCCCCAGGCGTTGCTGTAGAACTCGTCGGCGGCGAACACCCAAGGCGTTCCCCGCTCTTCGAGCGCGCGTTCCTGGAACGGCTCGATGAGCTCCAACACGCCACGTGCCGCTGAAGGTTCGTTGAAGCTATGGTCGAACCGGTTCTGGTAGCGCGTGTACCCGAGGGGCACTATGCCGACACCAAGGATTCCGGGTCGCTCGTAAGCCCAGTTCAACGTATCTGCCAGAACGCTTCCATCGTTCTCGTCGGGCACGAGCACGATTTGCGCGTGAAACTCGATGCCCGCATCGAGGAGCCTGTCGAGCGATTCGATCCCGTGCCGCGCATGCTTCCCGATCAATCGCCTCCTAACCCCGTCGTCGCTCGCCTGGAGCGACACGCGCAACGGCGATATGCGCTGCGACACGATCCGCGCCTCGTCGTCGGCGGTCATGTTCGTCAGCGTCACGAACGTGCCCACGAGGAAGCTCAACCGGTAATCGTCGTCCCGCAACGACAACGACGGCCTCATGCCCCGCGGAAGCTGGTGCATGAAGCAGAACGTGCAGGCGTTCCTGCATTGGCGAACGCCGTCGAACACGAGCCCGTCGAATTCGAAACCCCACTCCTCGCCCCATTCGCGCTCGAGCTCGACTTGGCCTTCGTCGCCGTCCGTATCGATGTACGATACGACGATCACGTCATCCGAAGAGAGCCATCGCCAATCGATGACGTCGCGAACCGGCTCCCCGTCAACTGCCGTGATGAAGCAGCCGGGCGTGAAGCCAGCGTCGAAGGCAGGCGAATCCGGAAGCACGGATGCGATTCGCGCCCGCGCCGACGGACGACGGGCTTCGTCCGCGGATGCCCGCCGCGTCATGCGCTCGATGTCTGTCCCCGGATACTGGCTCACAGCGATTCCAAATAGCCCACGACGGCGTCGATCTGCGAATCGGGAGTCGAGGCGCCTGCCGTGACACCGACGGTATCGCACGATTCGAACCAGGCGGAATCCAGCTCGTCGACGCTCTCCACATGGTAAGAGCATGTGCATTCCTGGCTGCAAATCTCGGCGAGCCTCGTCGTGTTCGAGGAGTTCCTGCCCCCGATCACGACCATGGCGTCAACTTTGCCTGCAAGTTGCTTGGCCGCATCTTGCCTATGGGTCGTCGCCGTGCATATAGTATTCTTGACCTGGGGTGATATTCCGTTTTCCTCGATTTGACCGAGAACGGCGTCAAGGTTTTCCCTACGCTGTGTCGTCTGCACGACAACCCCTATGGGACTGAACAGGTCGCTCGGAACGTCATCAGGGCTCGAGACGACGTCGACCTCCGCCCCCTCCCTGCGGGCGCATGCCATGAGGCCTTCGACCTCGGGATGGCCCTGCTCGCCGACGACGACGACGCGACATCCTCCCCGCGCGAGCTGCGCGGCGGCCTTTTGCGCCCTCGAGACATGCGGACAGGTCGCATCCACGACCTCGAGCCCGCTCGCATCGAGCATCGCGCGCACGTCCGGCGTGACGCCATGGCTCCGGATGATGATCACGCCCTCGTCCACGGCCGAAACGTCCTCCACGACGTGCACGCCACGCTGCGCGAGGTCTTCGACGACGCCGGGATTGTGGATGAGCGGCCCAAGCGTGTAAACGGGACCTTGGCGTTTTGCTGACTCGAGAGCCATGTCGAGCGCACGCTGCACGCCGTAGCAAGCCCCGGCATGCTTCGCACGGATTACCTTCATGCAAGACTCCTAACGGTTAATGCGAATCGCGTCAAACAGCGGTTCTAAGCTCCGCGCTAACGTCGGTCAGCTGCTCGGGCGACCTCTTCGGCCGTATGGCGCGCAATCGGATGGTCGGCGAACACCCGGGTAAAGTCCTTGTCATCGGGGAACAGGGATTTCATATCCACCTGATCTGGCTCGATACCTTTGAACAGGGCAAAGCATTCGCGAAGGGAATACCATACGCAACCGTCCAGCCTGTCCTCCTTGGGCAGGAAGTTGAAATCCTCGAGCAGGACCGGGTCCCCGTAGACGACGGTAACTTTCGGGAAGCGCAAGCGCTCGCCCTTTCGCTTGATGACGTCGACGTTGCGTACCCCCATCGGGAGGATGGGCGCCTTGCCCATGCGGGCGATGAGAGCCGCGCCGCCGTGCACGCGGGGCACCGTGCTGGACTTCCCGCGGCGCGAGCCTTCCGGCATGATAGCGACCACTTCGCCGTTCTTCAGCATGCGCGCAGCACGCTTCACGGCGGTGCGGTCGGCCGAGTCTCGGGTTATCGGCAGCGCCCCGACGTGGGCGATCGCCCATCCGAGCAAGGCATTCTTCTCGAACAGCGAATCGCGCGCCACGAAGCGCGGCCAATGGTGCCCGAACATGCTCACGTACATGAACACGACATCGAGGTACGACGTATGGTTGCTGACGGCGAGCACGCCCGACTTTTCAGCGAGGACGTCGAGCTTCTCGAGCCCCACCGTGTCGTAACGGTACAGCACTTTGCACAGAAACGCGACGACGCCTACGATGACGTGTGCGGGCGCCCGGCTGAACCGCTTCTCTCCCGAAGAATACTCGTCGACGCCGAACGGCAAGTCGAACAACTCCTCGAATTTGCGCTTCCTCTTCTCGATAGCACCCATATGACCTTCCATATCGTATGCGCCCGCGCGCGACGGACGCGCGCATTTTAAAACTAGGCTTGCGCCTTCTTGGCGAGCTCGCAGATCTGTTCGACGACCTCTTGCATGGTGAATGCAGTCGAATCGATATGAACCGCATCGTCGGCGGCGACAAGCGGAGATGCGGCGCGCGACGAATCGAGCTCGTCGCGCCTCACGATGGCGGCAAGCACCTCGTCGAAATCGGTCGAGCCCACGCCCCGCTCGGCGTTCTGCGCCACGCGGCGGCGCGCGCGTTCCTCGTTCGACGCCGTGAGGAACACCTTAACAGCCGCATCGGGAAACACGACCGTGCCGATGTCACGGCCTTCGACCACGTAATCGCCCGCGCGACCGATACGCTGCTGCTGGGCGACGAGAGCCTCCCGGACCGCGACGTGAGACGATGCTTTCGACACCGAGCGGTCTATCTCGGCCGTGCGAATCGCGCTCGTCACGTCAACTCCGCCGATGAGCACTCCGACGGCCTGGGGATTGCCGGCCTCGTGCTCGAACTCGATGTCATACGTGCGCGCGATCTCGCCCAACGCGGCCTCGTCGTCGAGCGATGCCCCATTCTGCAGTGCCTGCCACGCTATGCAACGGTACATTGCGCCGGTGTCGAGCATGCTGAAGCCGAGATTGCGGGCCACCTCTTTTGAAACCGAGGATTTTCCGGCACCGCTCGGTCCGTCAATTGCGATGATCATTTTACAAGCCTTTCGAAATCGGAGAGGAAATCAGGATAGCTGGCCTCGACGCAATCGAAGCCCTTTACCTGCACCGGCACGTTGCCGATCAGGCCGAACAGCGCCCATGTCATAGCAAGTCGATGGTCGCCGCGCGCGTCGAACACCGTGCCCGCGGGCACTTGAAGCCCGGGCTGGCCTTCGACGTACAGGTCGTCTCCCTCGTTCCACGCATCGACGCCTACTTGGGCAAGCGTGTCGATGATGGCCTGGAGCCGATCGGATTCCTTCGCGCGGAGCTCGGCCACGTTGCGGAACACCGTTATACCGCGCGCATGGGCCGCGACGAGCGAGAGCACGGGAACTTCGTCGACGAGGCTCGCGATCTTGTGACCGGGAATCTCGCATCCATGCAAACCGGGCGTATAGCAGCCTGATATTATGCCGTAAGGCTCCTTGCCGGCGCTTCCCGTCGTGCGCGTCGTGACGTCGGCGCCCATCTTCTCGAGCGTCATCAGGAAGCCCGTGCGCGCCGTGTTCAAGCTCACGTTCTCGACTTGGACCGCGCTACCCGGGCGCAGGCAGGCGGCGCAGATGAGGTATGCTGCCGACGACGGATCGCCAGGCACGCTGATTTCGGCGGAATGCGGGATGACGGGCCCCTCGACGGAAGCCGTCCGCTCGCCGGCAGTCGTCCTCACTCCGTATTCCGGCAGCATGAGCTCGGTGTGATTGCGCGAAACGGACGGCTCGTTGACGGTCGTGACTCCGTTCGCGTATACGCCGGCCAAAAGCACGGCGGTCTTGAGCTGCGCGGATGCCATGGGCGAAGCATACGTGATGGCCCTGAGCTCTCGTGTGCCGCATTCCGTGACGGGAAGCGTCTCGGCGCCGGCCGGATCGAAGCTCGCGCCCATCATCATGAGAGGCGCCGTGATGCGTCGCATGGGCCGCTTGGAAAGCGACTCGTCGCCCTCGATGCGCACCTTGATGTCCCAGGGCGCGAGCACGCCCATGAGCAGACGCGCCGTCGTGCCGGAATTGCGGCAATCGATCGGGCCGTCGGGTTCCGTCGGGCCCGCGCTGCCCCATCCTTCGATTCCCCCCAATAGCGAGCCGTCTGGCTGCTTTTCGAGCGACACCTTGGCGCCGAGCTTCTGGACGGCGTCGATCGACGCGCGAACATCGGCGGAGTCGAGCACGCCGACAAGGCGCGACGTGCCCTCGGCCATAGCCGAGAAGAGTACGGCGCGATGCGAGATCGACTTGTCGCCGGGAACGGAGATGGCACCGTCGAGGGCGCCGTTCAGCGGATTGATGGTGGTCAGAGTCGAATCAGTCATGGACGTGCTCCTTCGCGTCGAGCGGTGCGCAAGCCACCGCATATCCGCCGCAGGTTATCTTGGCGGACAACCGACCTATATCCACCTCGTCGATGAGAATCATTCCATAGCATGAATAATTCTCCGTCACGCGGTTGATTCCGATAGATTGGATGCCTAAGGCAGCGTCTCCCCTTACGCGCATCGAAGGGCATCGCCTTGACGGCGCTTACCCCTGACGCCACGCGGGCCATCGTGCCGACTGTAGCGATACTGCTGAACACGCATCCTCCGAACATATCGTTTCAACATGTTCATTCTACACCAGCGCGACCGAGAAGATGCGCGCCGGGGTCGCTATATACTCCCCCGAAGCGCCGCTACCTCACCGCTATCGAGCTCGCGCCACTCGCCCGGTTTCAAGGACCCGAGCGTCAAGGGGCCGAACGACTCGCGATGCAGCGAGATGACGGGGTGTCCCACCGCTTCGAGCATGCGCTTGACTTGATGGTAGCGCCCTTCATGGATTGTGAGCCGCACGCACGACGGATCGCGCTTCGACGTCTCCACCTCCGCGGGCTGCGTCGGGCCATCGTCGAGCACGACGCCATGGCGCAGCGATTCGAGGGCGCGCCGCGATGGAGCGCCTTTCACGCGGGCGACATAGGTCTTCGGCACGTGATGGCTCGGATGGAGCAAGCCGTTTCCCAACTCGCCATCCGTTGAAAACAGGAGCAAACCCGTCGTGTCCGCATCGAGACGGCCAATCGGATACAGGCCGGGATACCTGTCGGTCGGGACGAGTTCGGCCACTATTCTCGCATCGGACTGCGCTTTCATGGTCGTGATAACGCCGGCCGGCTTGTTAAGCATTATGGTATGCGGCCCGTCGGCCAAACGAACGGTCGCGCCGTCTACGGCGACCTCGTCGACGAGCGGATCGACTTTGGCGCCCAGCTCGCATACGACCTCCCCGTTCACGGTAACGCGGCCGGCCGTCATGAGGTTTTCCGACGCACGGCGCGACGCCACCCCCGCTCTCGCGAGATACTTCTGCAGCCGCATAGGGACGATGCGCCCGCCGTTCCCGTCTTCCGGGCGTTGATCGAAAGGAACGTTGCTAGTCGTCATCGGTATCGAACTTCAAGCTATCGAAATCAATCTTGTCGACAATGCCGAGAAGGCTCGCCTGGGCGTCGGCGACGAGCTGCTCGGGTTCGGGCAAATCGCGTTCTTCCACGATTGGCCGGACTGATTCCGGGGCGGCGCCCAAGCGCTCGCGGATAAGCGCAGCCGTCTTCTCGTCGGGGGCGAAATCCTCGAGCGGAGGTAGGTCGGCAGGCGTTCGCAGGCCGTACTTCTCCAGGAAAAGGCGGGTAGTTGCATAGAGAACCGGGTTGCCCGGCGAATCGGCGGTGCCCGCCTCCCGCACGAGGCCCCTTTCCACGAGCGTGTTTACGGGACCGTCCGAGACGACGCCGCGAACCGAGGCGATCTGGGCGCGGGTCATCGGCTGGCCGTACGCGATAATCGCGAGCACCTCGAGCGCGGCCTGGGACATGCGGCGCGTGTCCCATGACAACACGTATTTCTCAATCAGCTCATGGTAGACGGGATGCGTGTACAACCGCCAGCCTCCGGAGACTTCCCGCAGCTGTATGCCGCGCGCTTCGCGCTCGTATCGCCGCCTCAGCTCGACAAGAGCGTCTTGCACTTCGAGCACCTCCACTTCGAGCATGCGCGCGAGCGCGAACGCCTCCACGGGCTCGTCTGTCACGAAAAGGAGCGCCTCGAGGGCGCCTTCGAGCTGGTCGGGCTGTAGTCCTTCGAACATTAGCTACTCCTCGTCATGCATCGGCGCCTCATCGGACATCGCGTCGTCATCGTCGAAGACAAGGTCTCCCGAACCCTCGATGTACGTTATGTCGATATCGCCGAACAGGCCTTGCTGCTCGATCGTCACCATCGAGCGTTTGTAGAGCTCCAGTATCGCGAGAAAAGAAACGACGACGATGGGCGTCGGCGTATGCTCGTCCACGATTTCGGAGAACCGCATCTTCTTCCTGTTTCTTATCTTCGTGTGCAAGGCGCGGACGTGGACTTCGACCGGAATGGGCTTCGCCGCTATGTGCTCGCTCTCCAGGAGCATGATCTCGCGCCGTGCAAACGCCGAAGCGGCCAGAAACGAAAGCGATTCGAGCGGGACATCGCGCAGGAAATCCGGCATGGCCTTCGTGAACTCGACATCGGGCCCGAACGGCCGCGGATGCAGGCGCGCCTGCGCGACCTCGCGCGCCTCGAGCATCGCGGCGGCGTTCTTGAACTTCTTGTACTCGATCAAGCGCGCGATGAGCATTTCGCGGGCCTCGCCGGGAGTCAGCTCGGCTATATCCTCTTCGGTCTCCTCCTTCTCGCGCGGAACCAGGCTCGCCGCCTTCAATTCGAGCAACGTCGATGCAACGAGGAGGAAATCGCTCGCGACGTCGAGGTCGAGGTTCTTCAGACGCATGACCTCGTCCAGGTACTGGTCGGCGATTTCGGATATCGAAATGGATCCGATGTCCACACGCTGACGGCTCACGAGGTACAGCAGGATGTCGAACGGCCCCTCGAAGTTCTCTGTGCGCACGCGATACGACATAGGCTAGTAGGGAAACGTCAGTTCGAAGAGGTTGTACGCTGTCACGTCCAGGTAGGCCCCGATCGGGTCGATGGGCAACACCTGCGGCACGACGATGATTACCAGCAAGAATATCGGAAGCGCGTAGCGCTGTATCCGATAGTAGGTCTCAAGATGCCGCTTCGGGCAGAAGAAAGCGAATATCGACGACCCGTCGAGAGGCGGGATGGGCAACAGGTTGAAGAACATGAGGAAAAGGTTGATAAGCACGTAATACGGTATGAAGAAAAGGAAGAAATAGTGGAAGAACACGTTTCCCGAAGTCATCTGCGCGAGCGGCAGAGCCGTGTAGCATGCCCATGCGACAGCCGTTCCGAGAGCCGCCTGGAGGAGGTTCGCAGCAGGACCCGCGAGGCCGACGATGAGATCGCCTTTTCGCGGATCATCGAAATAACCCGGGTTGTACGGTACGGGCTTGGCATATCCGAATATCGGCATGTTCATCGCCATGAGGAGCAACGGCATGAGCACCGTGCCGAATGGATCGATGTGGTTCAGGGGATTGAACGACAGTCTTCCCTGCCCCTTTGCCGTCGGGTCGCCGAGCTTGTAGGCGGCGAGCGCATGTCCCATCTCGTGCAGCACGATTGCGGGCACGAACGCGAGGATGGAGCAGATTATGTACGGAACAGACAGGGAGCTCATGGGCCTAATGATACCTTTGCAAACGATAGCGGCCTGGCGCGAGATGCGCCAGGCCGCGAAATTACATCAACTATCGAAGTTCCCTACTTGAAGAAACCGTCGTAGTTATGCATCTTCAACTGCGACTCCACCTTCGTCATGGTGTCGAGCGCAACGCCGATCATGATGAGGATGGACGTGCCGCCGAACGCCTGGATGAG